>NZ_RZRR01000163.1:0-8005 GCF_003998555.1 Mesorhizobium sp. M7A.F.Ca.CA.002.09.1.1
GCGCAAGGGCGTGCTGATCCCGTTCACACAGGCTGCCGTACCGCAAGTGTCGATCGCCGAGGGTTTTGTTCGTGTCGATCCGGCGGCAGCCGGGCTGGTCGATGACGAGGATGGCGGTGGTCCGCGTGAGGAAGACTTCGATCCGAAGGGCAGGCCGCGCGGACCGAGCGATGCCGGGGGCAACCGGTGAGTTTTTCCGCTTCGGTGCTGACGCTTTACCCCGAGATGTTTCCCGGCGCGCTCGGCCTGTCGTTGGCCGGCCGGGCGCTCGAGGCCGGGACGTGGTCGCTGGAGACGATCCAGATCCGCGACTTCGCCACCGACCGCCATCGCACCGTCGACGACACGCCCGCCGGCGGCGGCGCCGGCATGGTGATGCGCGCCGACGTGCTGGCGAAAGCCATCGACCATGCTTCGCCGGAAGGCGATGCGCGGCCCCGGCTGCTGATGAGCCCGCGCGGCAAGCCGCTGACCCAGGCGCGTGTGCGCGAGCTGGCCGCTGGGCCGGGCGCCGTCATCCTGTGCGGCCGCTTCGAAGGCGTCGACCAGCGGGTGATCGACGCGCGGGGATTGGAGGAAGTCTCGATCGGCGATTTCATTCTCTCGGGTGGTGAGCCGGCCGCCCTTGTGCTGCTCGACGCGGTGGTGCGGCTGCTGCCCGGGGTCATGGGCAACGCGATGTCGGGCGAGGAAGAGAGTTTTGAAAACGGCCTGCTCGAACATCCGCACTATACGCGGCCGCAGGAGTTCGAAGGCCGTGACATTCCCGAGGTCCTGATTTCCGGCAATCACAAGAAGATCGCCGCCTGGCGGCGGGCGGAGTCAGAAAGACTGACAGCCGAGAGGCGTCCGGACCTGCTTGCCGCTGCTCAGCCCTTGGCAAAATAATAGAAGGCCAAAAACAGGCCGACGGCGACGACGAAGCCGCGCACGGCGTTTTGCGGCACCCGCTTGGCGATCCAGACGCCGGCATAGCCGCCGAGCGCGCCGCCCGGGATCATGATGATCGCCTGCGGCCAGGCGACGACGCCGCCCGAGACGAAGACGACGATCGCGACAGCGGCGATGACCATGGCCAGCATGTTCTTCAACGCGTTCAGCCGGTGATAGTCGCCGGCCTGGGTGAGGCCGAGCGTCGCCAGCATCATCACGCCCATGCCGGCGCCGAAGAAGCCCCCATAGATGGCGGTGAGAAACTGCGCGAGCGAGCCGGCCAGCGAGCCCACCGCCGCTTCATGGCCGGGCTTTGGCACTGGTTTCAGCCAGGGGCCGGCGGCGAACAGGGCCGTCGCGGCTAGCAGCAGCCACGGCACCAGAGCGCGAAACGAGGGATTGTCGAGCGCCAAAAGGATCAGAGCGCCGGCCAGTGCGCCCACGGCCGAGATCAGGCACAGCAGCAGCGCGCCGCGCCAGAAGTGCCTGATATCGGCCGAGTAGGCGAGGGTCGAGGTGATGTAGCCTGGAAATTGCGTCACCGAGGAGGTGGCGTTGGCAACGATCGGCGGCAGGCCGACCAACGTCATGGCGCCGAAGGTGATGAAGGTGCCGCCACCGGCGACCGCATTGGCGGCGCCTGACAGAAAGCCCGCTAGAAACAGCACGATGGCATCGAAGACAGACATGAATTGCGGCCGCTCAAAACTGTGTTATTTCAGGCTTTAGAAAGCCTGAACGACCGGCGCAACCCGGCACGGCAGGATTACGATGGTGCCATGCGAGCAGAAAATGCGCGCCCAAGGCGTGACAAAGCGGCGAAATAGCTGTATGTGCCCGCCCGTACCGGCCAGAAAGAATCTGCCGGACCCGTCAACAATGACGGTGTAGTCGCCCCTGCCTGATGTTTCAAAGACAAATGTCTTGGAGACAAAAGGCATAGCCAAGCGGTCAATGGAACTGCAAGGCGAGTGTCGGACGCTCTGACTGTCGGAAGAACAAGAAGTGGACTTTTGAGATGGATATTCTCCGTCAGCTCGAGGCCGAACAGGCCGCCAAGATCGAAGCCAAGCGCAAGCTTCCCGAATTCCAGCCCGGCGACACCGTGCGCGTCCAGGTCCGCGTGACCGAAGGCACCCGCACCCGCGTCCAGGCCTATGAGGGCGTCGTCATCGCCCGCGCCGGCGCCGGCTTCCAGGAGAACTTCACGGTTCGCAAGATTTCCTACGGCGAAGGTGTCGAGCGCGTGTTCCCGGTCTACTCGCCGATGGTTGAAGGCGTCGAGATCGTTCGCCGCGGCAAGGTGCGTCGCGCCAAGCTCTACTACCTGCGCGATCGTCGCGGCAAATCGGCCCGTATTTCTGAAAACACCGGCGTGCGCGCCCGCAAGCTGAACGATGAGGAGCGCGATGCGCTGAACGCCGAGAAGGCCCGTATCGAAGCCGAGAAGGTGGCAGCAGCCGAGGCCCTGGCCGTCGAGAAGGCCGCCCAGGACGCCGCCGAGAAGAAGGCCGCCGCCGAGGCCGAAGCAGCAGCCAAGGCCGCCGCAGAAGCGACCCCTGCCGAATAAGGTTTTCGGAAATCCCATTCAAAAAGGCGGCTTCGGCCGCCTTTTTTCGTTTCACCAGACTGTGAACGCTTTCAGCGCCAGACACAGGATCCGGCTGTTGACGGCGCATTACTTTGTGAACTAAATAATCGCGCACAAAGTAATTGGAGATTTGATATGGCACTCTACACCACACAGGCTCACGTCACCGGCGGCCGCGCCGGCCATGGCGAGACCAGCGACGGTCTGCTCAAGGTCGATCTGGCAATGCCCAAAGAACTCGGCGGGCCGGGGGGCGCCACCAATCCCGAGCAACTGTTCGCTATCGGCTATGCCGCCTGCTTCGAAAGCGCCATCCGCTTTGTCGCGCGCAAACAGAAGCTGTCGCTGACGGATGCCGGGGTAACCTCCACCGTCAGCCTGCTTCCCGATGGCGAAGGCTTTAAGCTCGGTGTCGCGCTCGCGGCGGAAACGAAAGGCCTTGATCAGGCGGCGGCGGAAGCGCTTGTATCGGAGGCGCACAAGATCTGCCCCTATTCCAACGCCATCAGGGGCAATGTCGACGTAGCGCTTTCGGTAAAGGCGGCATGACGGAAAAGACGACAAAGAGCACCAGGGACGTCCCGGCGGAGGCCACCGGGACGTTTCACGTTCCGCGGCTCGACCAACAGCTCTGCTTCGCGCTCTATTCGGCAAGCGGGCTGATGACGAAGCTCTACCGCCCGCTGCTCGATCCGCTCGGCCTGACCTATCCGCAATATCTGGCCATGTTGGCGCTCTGGGAACGGGCTCCAAGCACGGTCGGCGAGCTTGGCGAAGCGCTCGGGCTGGATTCGGCGACGCTGACGCCGCTGCTCAAGCGGCTGGAGGCCGGTGGCCTGGTCACACGCCGGCGCGACCCCGCCGACGAGCGCCGGGTTCTGGTCGAGCCGACAGCGAAGGGACAAGCGTTGCGTGAGCAGGCCAAAAGCGTGCCGGCGGCGATGCTTTGCAACCTGCCGCTGGATGCCGACGAGTTGAAATCCCTGCACCGCACGCTGACACGGTTCGTCTCCGGCTTGCGCAAGGCGGATGCCGGCATCGTGAAGCGGAGCTGATCGCTGCCGCGACACCGTTCATTCCTGAATCCCGGAAATGAAGGCATCGGAATCCCTTTTCGCGCGCGCTGACGCAGCGGACCGTCTTGCATGACGCTTGCGGAAAGCTAAAGTCGGCGCCGGATTTTCCTACAAGCCCGGCCGTGCCCGGGTCCTTCAATTTCCGGGGAGTGTGTCATGACCAAATCGAAACTGCTGCTGGCAGGCCTGCTTGCCCTCGTCCTGGTACCCGTTGCCGCCTTTGCGCAGGCGCTGCCCGACCTCGGCGGCAAAAAGGTGGTGGTTGTGACCGAAAACGCCTATCCGCCGCTGCAGTTCATCGATGCCAAGACCGGCAAGCAGATCGGCTGGGAATATGATGCGATGAACGAGATCGCCAAGCGGCTGAATTTCGCCGTCGAGTACCAGAACACATCCTGGGACGCGATGATCCAGGCGGTTTCCGACAACCAGTACAACATCGGCATGACCGGCATCACCATCAAGGACGACCGCAAGGAGAAGGTCGATTTCTCCGACCCCTATATGCGCTCGGAACAGTTCATGCTGGTGCGCGGCGATGAAAGCCGTTTCACCGACGCCAAGACCTTCGGCGCCTTCAAGGATGGGCTGATCGGCGCGCAGGCCGGTACCACGCCCTTCTACACCGCCGTCTACAGCGTGCTCGACGGCAATGAGCAGAACCCGCGCATCAAGCTGTTCGAGACCTTCGGCGCCACGGTGCAGGCACTGAAATCCGGCGACGTTGACGTCGTCTTGACCGACGGCACCGCGGGGAAGGGCTATGTCGACGCCTCCGAGGGCAAGCTGAAGCTGATCGGCGGACCGCTCGGCACCGAGGATTTCGGCTTCATCTTCCCGAAGGGTTCCGACCTGGTGAAGCCGGTCAATGCGGCGATTGCGGCGTTGAAGGCGGACGGGACGTTCGATGCGCTGAACAAGAAGTGGTTTCTTGATTACAAGATGGGGCAGTGATTTCGCACTGACTTCGCGCTTGAACGCCCCCCTCTGCCTTGCCGGGCATCTCCCCCTCAAGGGGGGAGATTGGCTGTTTTTTCCGCTTTCACCAATCACCAAAGTTGTAAAAAGAGTGCCGTCGACGAAGCTGCCAATCTCCCCCCTTGAGGGGGAGATGGCCGGCAGGCCAGAGGGGGCTGCCTTGGCGCAATCCTTTTGATGCCTCCCGCCTCTTCCTCCAAAGCCGACTTCCCCTGGTGGCTCGTCGTGGCCGTGACCATCGCGATCGCGGTGGCCGTCTTCGTCGCCACCAGCAATCTCTATGCCCAGGTGTTCGCCACGGTCGCCAAGGGCATCGGCGTCACCATCTTCGTCACCGTGATTGCCTTCGTGCTGGCGTCGGCCATTGGGCTCGGCATCGCGCTGATGGGAATGTCGGGTTCGCGCTGGCTGCGCCAGATCGCGCGCTTCTATGTCGAGATCATCCGCGGCGTGCCGATCCTGGTGCTGTTGTTCTGGATCGCCTTTGCCGGCGCGCCGGCCTTCGTCGCGGCCTGGAACGCGCTGACCGCGCCGCTGCAAAGCGCCGGCCTGTTCGGCGAGCTTTTGGTGCGCGACGTGTCGCTGTTGTGGCGCGCCATCATGGCGCTGACCATCGGCTATTCGGCTTTCATCTCGGAGGTTTTCCGGGCCGGCATCCAGGCGGTGGAGAAGGGCCAGATCGAAGCGGCGAAGGCGCTCGGGCTGACCCGCGCGCAGCGTTTCCGGCTCATCGTGTTTCCACAGGCGATCCGCACCATCCTGCCGCCCCTCGGCAATGATTTCGTCGCACTGGTCAAGGATTCCTCGCTGGTCTCGGTGCTCGGCGTTGCCGACATCACGCAGATGGGCAAGGTCTACGCCGCCGGCTCCTTTCGCTTCTTCGAGACCTATTCGATAACAGCCTACATCTACCTCATCCTGACCGTCGGCCTGTCGCTGGCGCTCAGGGCGCTGGAACGGCGGCTGCGCCGCCAGCACGAGGAATAGTTTTTCGGCCAAGGCAGCGCTACGATCCCCGAGCATTCCCGTTGAGGAGGTCCCATGATCGTCGACAAAGCCAATGCGGCGCTGGATTCCGTCTATACGGCCGACACGCCGGAAGCGCTTGAAGAGGCCTATGCCGCATGGGCCGGGACCTATGACAGCGAGACCGCCTCGCTCGGCTACCTCCTGCCTTTCCTGATCACCGCCTGGGTGGCGCGCCATGTGCCGGCGGGCGATGGCCCGTTGCTCGATGCCGGCTGCGGCACCGGCCTGTCGGGACCGTCGCTGAATGCGCTCGGCTACCGCGACATTGCGGGGCTCGACCTCTCGGACGATATGCTGAAGATCGCCGGCAGCCGCAATGCCTACAGCGAACTGAAGCAGGCAATGCTGGGCGGTCCGCTGCCGTGGCCGGACGGGTATTTCCGCGCCTTCTTCTCGACAGGCGTGTTCACCATCAGCCATGCGCCGGCGACAGGCCTGCACGAACTGGTGCGCATCACCCGCAAGGGCGGCCATGCGATCTTCACCGTGCGCGACCGGGTGTTCGAGAGCGGCGGCTTCCAGGCGGTGTTCGATGAGTTGGAGCAGACTGGGAAATGGCGGCCGGTCGAGGAAAGCCCGTGGTTCCGCTGCTATGCGATCGCCGAGCCGGATGCGCTGGTGAAGACTTTTGTGTTTGAAGTGATCTGAGCGGCGCGTTCTCCGATCTTGGCTTCCTTCCTCTCCCCCTGAAGGTGTGGAAGTGAGGACGAGGAACCCGAGTTCTGCGAAGGCAGCTTCCAATTGCCGAAAACCCAAAACATTGATATGAGCCACGCCATGGAAGAGCTTTTTGGCGATCCGGCCTACAAGGGGTTCGTGCTGCAGGACAGAAAACGCCTGCCGTCGCGCTTCTCCGCGCGCGTGTCCGGGGCGCTGACCAGCCGACTACCCTAGGCCGACCCATCGGGGTCGTTTCGCCGGGCCGGAGGTCCGGCACCTGCTCTTTCCCATTCTCATATCGACGGATTTACGCACATGAGCGCACCGCGCACCCTCTACGACAAGATTTTCGACGACCATGTCGTCGATCGCCAGGAAGACGGCACCTGCCTGCTCTACATCGACCGCCACCTGGTCCATGAAGTGACCAGTCCGCAGGCCTTCGAAGGCCTGCGCATGACCGGCCGTAAAGTCCGGCATCCGGAAAAGACGCTGGCCGTGGTCGATCACAATGTCTCGACTTCGCCCGAGCGCAAGTTCGGCATCAAGAACGAGGAAAGCCGCATCCAGGTCGAGGCGCTGGCCAAGAACGCCAGGGATTTCGGCGTCGAATATTATTCCGAGAACGATATCCGCCAGGGCATCGTCCACATCATCGGTCCGGAGCAGGGCTTTACACTGCCCGGCATGACCATCGTCTGCGGCGACAGCCACACCTCGACGCACGGCGCTTTCGGCGCGCTGGCGCATGGCATCGGCACATCCGAGGTCGAGCATGTTCTGGCGACGCAGACGCTGATCCAGCGCAAGGCCAAGAACATGCTGGTGCGTGTCGACGGCCAATTGCCGGAAGGTGTCACCGCCAAGGACATCATCCTGGCCATCATCGGCGAGATCGGCACTGCCGGTGGCACCGGCTATGTCATCGAATATGCCGGCGAGGCGATCCGTGCGCTGTCGATGGAGGGCCGCATGACGATCTGCAACATGTCGATCGAAGGCGGCGCGCGCGCCGGCCTGATCGCCGCGGACGAGACGACCTTCGCCTATGTCAAGGACAAGCCCCGCGCGCCGAAGGGCGCGGCCTGGGATGCGGCACTCGAATACTGGAAGACGCTACAGTCCGACGAGGGCGCGCATTTCGACAAGGTGATCGTGCTCGACGCGGCCAAGCTGCCGCCGATCGTCTCCTGGGGCTCTTCGCCCGAGGACGTCGTGTCGGTGCAAGGCATCGTGCCGAACCCGGACGACATCACCGATGAGAACAAGCGCACCTCCAAGCAGCGCGCGCTCGACTATATGGGTCTGACGCCGGGCACCAGGATCACCGACATCACGCTCGACCGCGTCTTCATCGGTTCCTGCACCAATGGCCGCATCGAGGATCTGCGCGCCGTCGCCAAGGTGGTCGAAGGCAAGACGGTCAGCCCGCATGTCGATGCGATGATCGTGCCGGGCTCCGGCCTGGTCAAGGAACAGGCGGAAGCCGAAGGCCTCGACAAGATCTTTGTCGCCGCCGGTTTCGATTGGCGCGAGCCGGGCTGCTCGATGTGCCTGGCCATGAACGACGACCGGCTGAAGCCGCATGAACGCTGCGCCTCGACTTCGAACCGCAATTTCGAGGGCCGGCAAGGCTTCAAGGGCCGCACCCATCTGGTGTCGCCGGCGATGGCGGCCGCGGCGGCGATCGCCGGCCACTTCGTCGACATTCGCGAGTGGAAGTAGTCCAGACTTGAAC
>NZ_RZRR01001641.1:0-410 GCF_003998555.1 Mesorhizobium sp. M7A.F.Ca.CA.002.09.1.1
AAGACCAGCAGGACCATGCCGCTGCTGACCAGCAGGAAGCCCGGAAAATCGAACGGCGTGCGCACGGGCTTGGTCATCGTCGGAAACAGCGAGGCGGCAAGAATTGCCGCCGCCAGCGCGAACGGCACGTTGATGAAGAAGATCCAGCGCCAGGAAATGTAGGTGGTCAGCGCACCGCCGACGAGCGGACCGACCAACGGTCCGGACTGGCCGGCCAGCGAGATGTACATGTTGATCTTGAGCGTTCGGCTGCGCGGAAAAGTCGACAGGATGACGACCTGGCCTAGTGTGCCCATCAAGGCGCCGCCGAAGCCTTGCAACGCACGCGCACCAACCAGCGTCCAGATGTTGTCGGACAGCCCGCAAAGCGCCGACGAGGCGGCGAACACCAGCAAGGCAAAGCAGTAGAC
>NZ_RZRR01001642.1:0-410 GCF_003998555.1 Mesorhizobium sp. M7A.F.Ca.CA.002.09.1.1
GTGCCGAAGATGCGCGGGCTGATCTTGCCGTCGGCGCGGGTTTTGGCCGCGAGCGGGTTTTCCGAATCGTCCTCGTCGCGCGCGGCAACCGCGTTGGCTGCGGCATCGATCAGCGCGATCTGGGTCGGGAACATGTCGCGGAACAGGCCTGATATGCGCCATGTGACATCGACGCGTGGCCTTCCGAGCGTGGCCGGCGGCAGCACTTCGATGCCGGTGATGCGGCCGGTGGCCAAATCCCATTGCGGCCGGCAGCCCATCAGCGCCAGGCCTTGAGCGATCTCCTCGCCGCCGGTGCGCAGCGATGCCGAGCCCCAGAGATCGATGACTAGCGAGCGTGGCCAGTCGCCATGCGACTGCATGTAGCCGCGCACGACTTCCTCCGCCGCTGCCCTGCCCAGATCATAGGC
>NZ_RZRR01001643.1:0-409 GCF_003998555.1 Mesorhizobium sp. M7A.F.Ca.CA.002.09.1.1
GTATCATGGTCGGCATGTGCGGTGAGGCGGCCGGCCGTCCGGATCTGATTGCGACCTTCGTGAAGATGGGGCTGACCGAACTCTCGATGAGCCCGGCTTCGATCCAGCGCGCCAAGAAAGCGATCATGGCCATGGCCGCTGAAGGCTAGCCCAGGCCGGCTGACTACGGCAGATGGGCAAGCAAGGTGGCGAAGACCGGTGTCAGCTCAGCGATCGGGTTTGCCTTGGCGCAAGCCTGAACGATGCGATCGTGGCGAATATCCGCCGCCAGGATCGCGATCTCCAGCATGTCCGGCTCCGGCGCGCCGTCGCTGCCGGTGGTCGCCAGGCCGCAGGCCAAAGCGAGCGGCGCCAGGCAGCTTATGTCGAGCGCCCGGCCGCCCGCCGGCGTTCCCGGCACGGTCTCGGC
>NZ_RZRR01001644.1:0-409 GCF_003998555.1 Mesorhizobium sp. M7A.F.Ca.CA.002.09.1.1
GCCGTGTTCACGCTGGCGCCGGGCCTCGGCCTGCCGCCGGAACTGCCGGCCATGCCGGCCGCCGATCTCACCCAGCGCCAGATCTGGTGGTGGGCAACGGTGGCGGCAACCGCTGCCGGTCTCGGCCTGATCGCGTTCCGCAAGTCGCTGCCGCTGGCGATCCTTGCCGTCCTTTTGATCGTCGCACCGCATGTTGTCGGGGCACCGCAGCCCGACAGTTACGAGACGGCGATTCCGGAAGGGCTGCATCACCAGTTCGTGGTGGCGGTGACCGTGACCAATCTGGTGTTCTGGCTGGTGCTCGGAGCGGTCGTCGGTGTGGTGCGCGGTCGCTTCACCGGCACCGCGACCAGCCTGCGCGACAGCTTTGCCTGATCGCAAGACACTGACCTTTCTCATCGGCGGTGGG
>NZ_RZRR01001645.1:0-406 GCF_003998555.1 Mesorhizobium sp. M7A.F.Ca.CA.002.09.1.1
ACATCGCTGCCAACAAGCAGGAGCAGTTCGTGGCGCTGTGCCGGCCGATCAGCCGGCACAGCGCCACGAACTGCTCCTGCTTGTTGGCAGCGATGTTGATGAGCCCGTCGCCGGTGCGAAACGCACCGGAGGGTGCCGCCGTCATGTTCTCGTTGCCCATCGGCATGGGGTCGATACCTGCGGTCAGATAGTTGGAAACCGGCCAGCCAAGTGCGGAAAGTGTGCATTCGAGCATCGAAACGTCGAGAAAGGCACCCTCGCCGCTCGTCTTCTGCCGCACCAGCGCCGAGGCGATGGCGAACGCGCCGACCAGTCCGCCAAGCGTATCGGCGACGGGATAGCCGACCCGCAGCGGCGCCGCTTCCGGTGTGCCGGTGATGCTCATGATCCCAGACAGGCCCTGGAT
>NZ_RZRR01001646.1:0-404 GCF_003998555.1 Mesorhizobium sp. M7A.F.Ca.CA.002.09.1.1
CTTCTCGACAGCCGCTGCTTCGTCGGACGCCGTGGCCGGCGTCTCGACCGGTGCTTCCGCCTCGGCAGCCGGCTCTTCGGCGACGATTTCGGCTGCGGCCTTCTTCGGCTTGGCGGCACGGCGTGGCTTCTTCGGCTTCTCCATGCTCGGCGCGTCGTCATTGGCCGGAGCAAGCACCACCGGCTCTTCGGCCGCTGCGGTAACCACCGGCTCGCTGGCGATCACCTCGGTTGCCGAGACTTCGCCTTCGGACGCGTCGGCTGCTTCGCCAGCACTTGCCTCAGCCTCGCCTTCACCGTCTTCGCGGCGGTTGCGCTTGCCGCCGCGCTTGCCGCGCCGGCGCTTCTTGCCCTGGCCTTCGTCCGAAGCTTCAGCTGTGGCAGGAGTTTCGGAAACACCAACAG
>NZ_RZRR01001647.1:0-403 GCF_003998555.1 Mesorhizobium sp. M7A.F.Ca.CA.002.09.1.1
GTCGGTTACCGGCCGACGCCGATCGACGGTTTTCCGATCATCGGCCGCGCCGAGGGCATGGACGGCGTCTATGTCAGCGTCATGCATTCCGGCATCACGCTGGCGCCGGCCGTCGGCCTGTTTGCCGCTCGCGAAATCCTTGATGGCGAGCGCGATCCGCTGCTCGCGCCTTACGGGTTGGGACGGTTTGCTCAATAACCCGGACGGACGGCAGCGTCGGCCGATGTCTGTATAGGTTAACGCCCTACGGCGCCCCCCTCTGTCCTGCCGGACATCTCCCCCTCGAGTGGGGAGATTGGCAGTTTCGGCGCCTCGCTCAGTCCCGCAAGGTCGGCGATTGGCGAAAGCCGTCGCGACATCCAATCTCCCCCCTTGAGGGGGAGATGTCCGGCAGGACAGAGGG
>NZ_RZRR01001648.1:0-397 GCF_003998555.1 Mesorhizobium sp. M7A.F.Ca.CA.002.09.1.1
GATTTTGCCAGCGGCATGGTCGTGCAGTCGGTGGGCGGTGGCGGCGGCGACGGCGGTGGCGGTCTAGGTCTGTTCGGCGGTGGCGGCGCGGGTACGGATGGCAATGACGGCCGGGCAGCCACGGGGACCAACACCGGCAACATCACCACCAGTGGCCTGGGCGCCATCGGCATGCTGGTCGAGTCGGTGGGCGGCGGCGGCGGCGATGGCGGCGGCGCCATCGGTCTCGTGTCGATCGGTGGCAAGGCAAGCGGTGGCGGCCAGGGCGATACGGCGACCGGCAATATTGGCGGCGTCATCAAGACCGGCGTCGATGGAAACGGCGGCGACGGCGCGCATGGCATTCTGATCCAGTCGGTCGGCGGTGGCGGCGGCAATGGCGGCTACGCCATCGGCG
>NZ_RZRR01001649.1:0-397 GCF_003998555.1 Mesorhizobium sp. M7A.F.Ca.CA.002.09.1.1
GGCGCCAGGTGCGTTGGTGATCAGGGCAACGTCGCCCTCGATCTTGCCGCCGTTGGCGGCGCCGATGGCAGCTGCGAGGCCGTCGGCAGCGACGCGGCCGCCCTGGACGTTGTCGGTGGTCAGGAACGAGGTGAAGGCCTTGGAGTCGGCACCGGAGTCGATGCCGATGACCTTGACCTTGGCAGCGGCTTCATCGATCGGCTTGCCGAGCGCCTTGAACTCGGTCGGCGCAATGACGATGGCCGCCGGGTTGCTGGCAACGGCGTTCTCGAGGATCGAGACCTGGCCGTTGACGTCGGTTTCAGCCTGGGCGCCGAGTTCCGGCACGTTGACGCCGAGATCCTTGCCGGCCTTGCGGGCGCCGGCCAGAACGATCTGCCAGTAGAAGGACGTGGTG
>NZ_RZRR01001650.1:0-392 GCF_003998555.1 Mesorhizobium sp. M7A.F.Ca.CA.002.09.1.1
CGTCGAAACGGTTGCCTCCGATGTTGCGGCACTGCGTGCCGATATGAAAGCCGGCGGCCGGACGCTCTACGAAGTCACCGACGGCAATGTCGGCCGCATCATGGACATGCGCTGGCTGAAGACCGACGCCGCGCGCTTCCGGCTGGTCGGCGTCGTCAACCGGCTCGATCGTCGCGACTTCGCGGTGCTGCAAGGCGACAGGAGCTGCGGCGAGGTGCGCTTCATCTACCGCCTGGCCTACAGCTTTCGCAAAAACGGCAAGCTGCTGGCGTCGCGCCTGCCATTCAATTTCAATGCGGTCTACAGCGCCACCCCCGACGCCGATGGCGGCTGCGTCGGTGTTGCCGGACGCTGGACACCCCAGCTTGACGAGAGCGTCGATGCCGGCTGGC
>NZ_RZRR01000164.1:0-7994 GCF_003998555.1 Mesorhizobium sp. M7A.F.Ca.CA.002.09.1.1
GAGCAGGCTGATCTTCTGCCTGCTCGCGGCCTTGGCGATGGCGGGTGCGTTGGGTGCCCAGGCAGGCGCCACCCTGCAGGATCCCGACAGCTGGTGGCAAGTGAAGGTCGGTCTGGATTTCCTGACTAACCGGACATTTCCGACCGTCGATCCCTATTCCTACACGTTTGCCGGCCAGCCCTGGATTGCCAAGGAATGGCTGGGGCAGGTCCTGCTGGCTCTTGCCTACCGGGCGGGCGGCTGGAACGGGGTCGTCAACGCGATCATCGCCTCGATCTCCCTGACGGTTTTCCTGATGGGGTGGTTTCTCAGCGCATGGCTGAAGCCGATCCTGGCGATTACACTGGCGTTCGCCGCGGTGTTCCTGATCAACCCGATCTTCACGGCGCGTCCGCATGTCTTCACCTTCCCGATCATCGTCATCTGGACAGCGGTCCTCTTCGGTGCGGCAAGGGAAGAACGGGCGCCGCCCTGGTGGCTGCTTGTGCTGGTCGTATTATGGGCGAACCTGCACGCCACCTTCACCTTGAGCTTCGTCATCGCGGCTTTCGCCGGTCTCGATCTGCTGGCGCGCACGGGCCTGTCGAAACCGTCCCTGCTGGCGAAGTGGATCGCGTTCGGCCTGCTTTGCCCGCTGGTGAGCCTGATCCACCCCTACGGCGTCCAGGCCATCCTCGCGACGCTCGCCGTGGCCTACGGCAATGAGGCGGTGTCGCTGATCATGGAATGGAAACCGTTCAGTCAGCCGGACAGTCCTGTCCAGGAAGCGGCGATGCTGCTGGCGCTTTTCGGGCTTCTGGTGTCCCGGTTGCGAATTGGCTGGGCCAAGGCGTTGTTCGTCGTCTTCACCCTGCATGTCTATCTCGCCCATGTGCGCTTCATGTATCTGTTCTTCCTGCTGATTCCGCTGGTGATGGCGGCCGAGGTCGCACAGCAATATCACTCGCTTTCAGCCACCGCATGGCTGGCCGAAAAGCGCGACGGGCTGGAGAGATTCTTAGCCAGACGGTTCTACGCCATCTGCGGCACGGCAGCCGTTCTGCTGATCGGCGGGATCGCCGTGCTCGGCAGCGCCTATCAGGTCGCGCCGAGCCCGAAGACATCGGCCAGCGGGGCGCTGGCCTTCGCGCAAAGCCATCATCTGTCCGGCAATGTGTTGAATTCCTACAATTTCGGCGGCACGCTGATTTTCCATGGGTTCAAGACCTATATCGACGGACGGACGGACCAGCTGTTCCTGGGCGGCTTCACAAAGAGCGACAACGACACCGGACGCGGAGACGGCAAGCCGCTCCTCGAAGCCCGCCTGAAGAAATACGCAATAGATTGGGCGCTGCTGTCGGCCGACGACAGCCGGATTCCCTTCTTCGACCAGTTGGGCTGGAAACGGGCCTACTCGGACGATTACGCGGTAATCTATCTGCCCGGCGCCTGATCCTGTGCGTTCCTGGCGGATTTCGCGACAGCCAATATATGCCTTGACACCCATGTTGCAGCGCAGCAAAATTGCTGCCTGAGGGTAAGCCTGTGAGACCGACGAGCCGGGATTTTCAGCACGACCGAAGGCATCGCCGCATGAGCGTGTCGGGTGCGGCCGCACGGATCATGGTGGTCGCGCGCGAGCCGGCCGGATGAACTACCGGCGCGACATCGACGGCCTGCGGGCCGTTGCGGTGCTGCCCGTCGTGCTCTTCCATTTCGGCGTGTCCGCCATTCCTGGCGGCTTCACCGGTGTCGACATCTTCTTCGTCATATCGGGCTATCTGATCAGCGGCAGCCTGCTCGATGATCTTGAGCGGGGCCAGTTCTCGATCGGCCGCTTCTACTGGCGCCGCGCCCGGCGCATCCTGCCGGCGCTGACCTTCGTCATCCTGCTCTCGAGCATTGCCGCCTGGTTCATCCTTCTGCCTTCGGATCTCCACGAATTCAGCCTTAGCGTGATCGCCGCCGCGACCTTCTGGTCGAATATCTATTTCTGGAGAACGATGAACTATTTCTCCATCGACGCAGAACTGCGGCCGCTCCTGCACACATGGTCGCTTTCGGTGGAAGAGCAGTATTATATCTTCGCGCCGATCCTGCTTTATCTGATCCACCGATACGTCTCGAAGCGCTGGCTGACGGTACTTCTGCCGATGGCCGTCGGCAGCTTTGCCCTGGCAGTCATAGCAACCTCGCTGGCACCGACGGCAGGCTTCTATCTCTTGCCGACGCGCATATGGGAGCTGGCGCTGGGCGCCATGCTGATGTTGCGGAAGCCTCCGGTCCTAGCCGGTCGGCTGGCGGTGGAACTGATCGGCCTCGCCGGCTTTGCCCTGATTGCGTTTGGCTTTGTGATGATTTCGGACAGCGATCCGTTTCCCGGCTACAATGCCCTATTCCCCTGCATCGGAACAGCACTGCTGATCTATGCTGGCCAGGATAACGCGGACAGGCCGGCACCTGTCGCCACTCGCGTGCTTCGGTTGGCGCCGCTGGTCTGGGTCGGCCTGATTTCCTATTCGCTTTACCTCGTCCACTGGCCAATCAACTCGTTCGTCCATTATCTCTCGCTGAAGACCGTCGGTGTGCCAACGATTGTCGCGATGACGGTGGCCAGTTTCGCCCTGGCGGCATTCTCCTGGAAATATGTCGAGCAGCCCTTCCGCCAGAAACGAGCCTATACCGCACCGCTGCCTATCTTCGCTTTTTCGGCGACGGCCATCGCGCTGCTGTGCGCCGGTGGTTTGGCCGGTGCACTGGGCAACGGTTTCCCGCAACGGTTCCCGGACTTCTCGACCGAACGTATCCGGGTCGGCGACTGGCGCAACGGCATCTGCTTCAACGAAAACGGGACCCGCATCGAAGACTGGAATCTCGCCGACTGCACCCGTACAACGGGCTTTGCCACCAATGTGCTGCTGTGGGGCGATTCTTTCGCTGCCCATTATGTATCGGGACTTGAGCCCAACGCCCAGAAAATCCAGGCCAATGTCATCCAATACACCTATGCCGGCTGTCCGCCCGACCTGACCTATTTTTCCTATGCTCGGCCCGCCTGCACCCGCTTCAACGAACGGGCCTTGTCGATCATTCGCGACGCAAACATCCAGGCGGTGATCCTGAGCGGCCGATGGACCGACTACCAGGCCAGGGGCTTCGCCGGCCTGCAGAAGACGATCGACCGGCTTCGCGAGATGGGGGTCAAGGTCTATACCGTCGGCCAGTCTCCGGAATTCATCGCCGACGTCCAGAAGATCGCTTTCTTGGTGAAGCGGGAGCATGCCGGAACCACATCCTGGCCTATGGCTATGGATCCGGGCATCAACGCACGGGTTCTGCCGTTCACCAAAGGGGCCGATTTCATAGATCCGCTGACGTATCTGTGCGACTCGGCCGGTTGTTCATACGCCGACGCCAAGACCAATGAATTTCTCTACTTCGACTATGGCCACTTCTCTTCCGCCGGCGCGACGCTGGCCATCTCGAAATACTGGCCAAGTTTCGCCACCAGCGACAAGGCCGCGAAGGCAAACCGGCAATTCACGGCCGCAGGCGCGCCGTGATCCGCAGCACGACGGCGTCGTGCCGAAACGGACCGCTTTGCGATTGCCCGAAGGCCAACCCTCATGCTAACGAGGGCGCACGCGGGTATGATGTAATGGTAGCTTGTCAGCTTCCCAAGCTGAACGCGCGGGTTCGATTCCCGCTACCCGCTCCAGCCTAAGGCGTCAGAACCATTTCAGCGCCTGCCTGTTCGTCGAACACAACCGAGCAGCCTCTCGCCAGCGCCACCGTTGCGAGGGCGTTTGCCGCCGCGTCATCCGATGAAACGAAGTCGCCGGTCAACACCCGCAATTCTTCCACGCCTTCAGCCATGGACACGAAATTGCCGACCGATCGATCGTGCTTGCAGGCCTCGATCACGCAAAGCAGGTCGATGATTTCGAAGCTGCGCATGTTCAGCCTCCAGAAGAAATCGTCCCTTGCAAGATCATGAACGCATCGGCGGGAAATAATGTTCCCAGTTCGCTTTCGCTGGCCTCGGCCTGGCGGCGCTTTCGCCGGAGAAGCTTACCTGATCCAGCCATCATCCCACTTCCCTCAGAATGAAGTCGTGCAGCATCTTGGCGGCCGGCGACAGCGCGCGATTCCTCACCGTGATCAGGCTGTAGGGCCTGACCTCGATGTCGAATTCGGTCTGGACGACGTCGATGGCGCCGGCCAGCCCGTCAGGGTTCTGGATGAATTTCGCCACCTGGACAGAGACCGGTGCGATGGCATCGGATTGCGCGACCATGACCAGGGTCAGGAGCAGCGAACTGGTGTTCAGGATACGGTCCGGCAAAGCGATGTTGCGGTTGAGGAAGTTGCTCTCCATCGCCTGGCGCAAGGGCGAGCCGCCCGACTGGAAGACCCAGTCATAGGCGGCGGTGTCTTCCAGCCGCACCACGCTGCCCCTGGTGAGCGGGTGGCCACGGCGCACGATCAGGCAGGCTTTCTCGACGCCGATGACGCGCGACTCGAACAGCCGCGGATTGAGGTCGTCCGGGATGCGCGCGATGATGAAGTCATGGCGCGTGGCGATCAGCTCGCGTGCCAGCACATTGGAGGTCTCGACCTGCATGGTGATCTCGATGCGCGGATAGATGCGGCGGATTTCACGAATTGCCGGCACCGCCAGCTCGATTGCCGGCGCGGTCACGGCACCCAGGAAAACCGAACCACCCTTGCCCGCCTTGAGCTCGGAAATCTCGCGGTCGACCTCGCGCATCTCCAGCAGGATCGAGCGCGCGCGCCTGGCCAAAGCCTTGCCGTATGGCGTCAAGGTGATGCCGCGCGGCAGCCTCTCGCACAGCTTGACCTCCAGCACCGCCTCCATCTCCGCGATCATGCGCGAGGCCGCCGGCTGCGAAATGTTCAGAACCTGGGCTGCCGCGCTGACCCGGCCATGGTCGTCGAGCGCGACGATCATGCGCATGTGACGCAGACTGAGACCGCTGCGCAGCAGGGTTTCGCCATCGCCCGGTGCTTCTCTGTAACCATCTGAAGCTGTTGTCGGATTCGCTGGCCGCGCCATCGCTTTCCCTGCCTTCTGCTCGTGTACGACCGACATCGGGGTCAGCCCGTCACGTCGCAATACATATACCAACCATGATATAGCAACCATCAAAGATCGCATTTGACAGTTATGGCAAAGACCCACACCCTCCGCGCGTTCCAAGACGTGACGGTCGCCGACGAGAAAAATCGTATCGATTGAATCAGCGTCTCGGGGCCATGGGAGGATACCGGAGATCGATATGACGGCAGCGGTGCCTTGGCGCTTCTGCACGATTGCGCGGCCCGCGACCCCCGGGGTGCCGCGTCCATCAAACAGGGAGAGTTAAAGTGAAAATCATCAAGACACTGGCCGCCGTCGCGGCCCTTGGCATCGCTGCCATGACCTACTCGGCGCACGCAGCCGACAAGGGTCTCGTCGGCGTGCTGATGCCGACCAAGACCTCGCAGCGCTGGATCAATGACGGCGATGCCGTCAAGTCCCAGCTCGAGGCTCTCGGCTACACCGTCGACCTGCAATACGCGCAGGACGACATCCCCAACCAGCTCAGCCAGCTGGAAAACGAAATCACCAAAGGCCCGAAGGCGCTGATCATCGCTTCTATCGACGGCACCACCCTGTCGGATGCTCTGCAGAAGGCCGCTGACGCGGGCGTCGTCGTCGTCGCCTATGACCGCCTGATCAAGAAGACCGCCAATGTCGACTACTACACCACCTTCGACAATTTCGGCGTCGGCGTGATCCAGGCGAATTCGCTGGTCAAGGGCCTCAAGGAACGCTTCCCGAACACCAAGCCGTGGAACGTCGAACTGTTCGGCGGCTCGCCCGACGACAACAACGCCTTCTTCTTCTACAATGGCGCCATCTCCGTCCTGCAGCCGCTGATCGACGACGGCTCGATCAAGATCAAGTCCGGCCAGACCGGCATGGACAAGGTCGGCACGCTGCGTTGGCTCGCCGCCACCGCCCAGGCACGCATGGACAATCTGCTGTCGGCCAACTATTCGGATGGCAGCCGCGTCGATGGCGTTCTTTCGCCCTATGACGGCCTGTCGCGCGGCATCACCGCCTCGCTGCGCGCCGTCGGCTACGGCACCGAGGCTCAGCCTTGGCCAATCGTGACCGGTCAGGACGCTGAGACCGCTTCGGTCAAGCTGATCATCTCGGGCGAGCAGTACTCGACCGTGTTCAAGGACACCCGCGAACTGGCCAAGGCCACCGTCGAGCTCGTCGACAAGGTGCTCTCGGGCGGCAAGCCGGACGGACTCGATGAAAAGACCTACAACAACGACGTCAAGGTCGTTCCCTCGATCCTGTTGACGCCGCATGAAGTCGACAAGTCGAACTACCAGGCGCTGGTCGTCGACTCCGGCTACATCAAGGCCGACGAACTGAAGTAATCCCGGTTACAAAGTCAGGGGGTCCTGCGCAACGCAGGGCCCCTTTTCGTTCACCAGCGAGCCCGGTATTGTCACCGACCTCGCCGGCAATATTTGCCGAGCTCTCAAGGAGCGGTAGTCCCCATGGCCCCGACGATTTTGGAGATGCGCGACATCACCAAGACGTTTCCCGGCGTGAAGGCGCTGTCGAACGTCAATCTCAGCGTCGAGGAAGGCGAGATCCACGCCGTGGTCGGCGAAAACGGCGCCGGCAAGTCGACGCTGATGAAGGTGCTGTCGGGCGTCTATCCCTCCGGCACCTATGACGGCCAGATCATCTTCCAAGGCCAGGAATGCCAGTTCAAGGGCATCCAGGACAGCGAACACAAGGGTATCGTCATCATCCACCAGGAGCTAGCGCTGGTGCCGATGCTGTCGATCGCCGAAAACATCTTCCTCGGCAACGAGCACGCGAAATTCGGCGTCATCGACTGGGACGCCAACGAGGAGCGCACCAGTGCGCTGTTGAAGAAGGTGGGCCTTAAGGAGGACCCCAAGACGCTGATCACCAATATCGGCGTCGGCAAGCAGCAGCTGGTCGAGATCGCCAAGGCGCTGAGCAAGGAGGTCAAGCTCCTGATCCTCGATGAGCCTACGGCATCGCTCAGCGAAAAGGACAGCCAGGCGCTGCTTGACCTGCTGCTCGAATTCAAGCGGCAAGGCATGACCTCGATCCTGATCTCGCACAAGCTCAACGAGATCAACCGGGTCGCCGACAAGGTGACGGTGATCCGTGACGGGCGCACCATCGAGACGCTGGCCAAGAAGGACATCTCCGAAGACCGCATCATCACCTCGATGGTCGGTCGTTCCCTCGACGACCGCTATCCGCCGCGCGAGCCTGATATCGGCGAGATCGTGTTCGAGGTGAAGAACTGGTCGGTCTATCACCCGCTCCATGCCGAGCGGCAGGTGATCAAGGGTATCGACATCAATGTGCGCGAGGGCGAAGTGGTGGGCATTGCCGGGCTGATGGGCGCCGGCCGCACCGAATTCGCCATGAGCCTGTTCGGCCGCTCCTACGGCCGCCGCATCACAGGCGAGGTGCTGCTCAAGGGCAAGCCGATCGATGTGTCCTCGGTAAGCAAGGCGGTCCAACACGGCATCGCCTACGTCACCGAGGATCGCAAGACCTACGGGCTCAACCTCATCGACCATATCAAGCACAACATCACGCTGGCCAATCTCGGCGGCGTGGCCCGCCACAGCGTGATCGACGACATGCGCGAGCTCGCCGTTGCCAACGACTATCGCAAGAAGACCAATATCCGCGCTTCCAGCGTCTATCAGTTGACCGGCAATCTTTCCGGCGGCAACCAGCAGAAGGTGGTGCTGTCGAAATGGCTGTTCGCCGACCCGGACGTGCTGATCCTCGACGAGCCGACACGCGGCATCGATGTCGGCGCCAAGTACGAAATCTACACGATCATCGCGCGACTCGCCTCGGAGGGTAAGGCGATCGTGGTCATCTCGTCGGAAATGCCGGAATTGCTCGGCATCACCGACCGCATCTA
>NZ_RZRR01001651.1:0-392 GCF_003998555.1 Mesorhizobium sp. M7A.F.Ca.CA.002.09.1.1
CTTCATGGCGGTCGGCCAGGAAAGCGACGACCCGGTCGCCGACGCGCTGGAAGGTGAGATCGACGACCCGGTCGCCGACGCCCAGGTGCCGCAGTGTCAGCGTGTCGATGCCGATCGGCAGCCTGGGGCGGCCGACGCGAATCTCACCCTCCCAGCCGTCGATCTCCAGGCCAAGACAGGCCTGCATCAACATGAAAGCGGAGCCCGCCGACCACGCTTGCGGCAGGCAGGCGACGGGATAGGCGATGGGTGCTTCGCCCGGCGCACGTGTAAAACCGCAGAACAGTTCGGGCAGCCGCATGTTGAAATGGACCGCGGATTCGAACGTGCCGCTCATCAGGCGAACCACGCTTTCGCGCTCGCCATAGCGCGCCAGCCCGGCACCGCAAAGG
>NZ_RZRR01001652.1:0-391 GCF_003998555.1 Mesorhizobium sp. M7A.F.Ca.CA.002.09.1.1
GCCATGGTCGAGGACGTGATCGGGTCGACGCCCGCCAATCTCGATCGCATCAGGCCGCCGAGCGCCGATGCAGTGAGGGCAGCTGGCGAGACGATGGTGGTTTTCTCGGCCGAAATGGCTGCCCTGGAGAAGGAACTGAAGGCCTTTCTGTACAAGCACCTCTACCGGCACGCCGAGGTTATGAGGGTGCGCGCGGATGCCGAGCAGATCGTCAAGGATCTGTTCGACGCCTATTTCGCCGATCCGCGCGCCATGCCGGATGGCTGGCGCGAGGGGCTGGATCGGGCCGATGATCGCATCAAGGCGCGCAGCGTCGCCGACTTCCTGGCGGGTATGACCGACACCTACGCGCTCAAGGAACACCGGCGTTTGTTTGACCATACGCCTGAAT
>NZ_RZRR01001653.1:0-391 GCF_003998555.1 Mesorhizobium sp. M7A.F.Ca.CA.002.09.1.1
GGCTGATCGTCTGGCTCAGGGGCTGGCCGGCAGGCAGCACATACGGCCACGGCAGCACCAGCGGCCGCACATAGGTCTTGTAGGAGGCGTCCGACCAGTTGCGCTGGTCCTCCATTTCGAAAGTATCGCCTTCCATCCGGCACTCAGCGATGACACCAGGCCGAACCTGATGGGAGATGGCGCGGATATCCTTGAAAGGCTGCCAGGGGTCGATCAGCTGGGGAAGTTTCGTCGCCACCACGCTGCCGTCTGTGTGCTCGACCATGACCGGGCTACCGGCGAGGTCGGCGATCGGGTGCAGGATACAGAAGCCGCAGCGGTTGGTTTCGAAATCGTTTTCGGGAAGGGCGCTGACGTCGAAGACCAGACGGCCGTCGGCAGAGCCTTTGAT
>NZ_RZRR01001654.1:0-391 GCF_003998555.1 Mesorhizobium sp. M7A.F.Ca.CA.002.09.1.1
CACCGAGGCGGCAATGCCCTGGCGGTCGTCGCGGAAGATGTCCTGCGCCGGCCGGCGGCCGACGGCTTCACGCATGGCGCTTTCGGCAACCTGCCGCAGCATGCCGTCGGGATCGGACACATCGAACAGATACGCGCGCGGGTCGGAGACCTGATAGGCCACGGAGAACTGGACGTTGACGATGTTCTGGTCGCCGGTAAGCATCAGCCCGGACGTATTGCCACTTGTCGCGCCGCCACCGCCGATATCGACGAGCTGCTCGGAAATCTTGGCCGTCTCGACGGTTTCGAGCGGCCACCAATGGAAATGCAGGCCAGGCTGCGACAGTTCGGTCTTCGGCTTGCCGAAGCGCAGTTCGACCGCGACCTCATCGGGCTGCACGGTGTAAACC
>NZ_RZRR01001655.1:0-387 GCF_003998555.1 Mesorhizobium sp. M7A.F.Ca.CA.002.09.1.1
CCTCGACCAGCGGACAGATCCAGTAGATCTTCTGGCCGCCGGCGACGGCGTCCACCATGCGGGCGACCAGTTCGTCGAGCCGCTCGAGCGGCAGCGTAACGGTACGGATCGGCTGGCGGCCGGCCGGTTTTTCCGTCAGTTTCGACACGTCCATGTCACCGAAAGCGGTCAGCACCAGGGTGCGCGGGATAGGAGTGGCCGTCATCACCAACATGTCTGGCGCGTCGCCCTTGGCGGTGATGGCAAGCCGCTGATGGACGCCGAAACGATGCTGCTCGTCGATGACGGCGAAGACGAGGTCTTTGAAGGTGACGGTCTCCTGGAACAGCGCGTGGGTGCCGACGACGATGTCGATCTCGCCGGTTGCCAGGCCGACCAGCGTATCCG
>NZ_RZRR01001656.1:0-387 GCF_003998555.1 Mesorhizobium sp. M7A.F.Ca.CA.002.09.1.1
CTATGAAGGAGGTCGGCATGCTGGCGGGCGGGCCAATCGCCACCGTCTACCACTACTTTCTCAACAAATCGGCGATCCTGGCGATGCTCTATGAGCGGTTTTCAGAGGTCAGCCGGGCACGGCTGACGACGATCATCGCCGAAATCCACGAGGCGAAAGATGTCATCGTGGCCGCTGACCGGCTGCTCGATGATTATCTCAGCCGTGTCGCCGGCGATCCGGCCATCCAGGATCTGCAGAACGCCATCCAGGCCGACAAGGCGCTCAAGAACCTCGACCTCGCCGAAACGCGGCACCAAGCCAAAATGTTCTGCGACCATGTCATCGCCTTGCTGGAGCCCGAGAGGCGCGAGCAGTTCGAACGCATGGTTCTGCTGATCTTCCAGC
>NZ_RZRR01001657.1:0-382 GCF_003998555.1 Mesorhizobium sp. M7A.F.Ca.CA.002.09.1.1
ATATTCGATGTCGAGATGCTGCTTCTCCTCGCCGGCGGCCGAAATGCGCACCGCATCGCGCTGATAGCCCTGGGCGAGCGTGGCGATCGAGCGCGGCACCGTGGCCGAGAACATCAGCGTCCGGCGTTCGGCCGGAGCGGCGTCGAGGATGAATTCGAGGTCTTCGCGAAAGCCGAGATCGAGCATCTCGTCGGCCTCGTCGAGCACCACCGCCTTCAGCGCCGACATGTCGAGCGAGCGCCGGGTGATGTGGTCGCGCAGCCGGCCGGGCGTGCCGACGACGATATGGGCGCCACGCTCCAGCACACGCCGCTCCGAGCGCATGTCCATGCCGCCGACGCAGGACGCCACGGTGGCACCGGTCAGTTCGTAGAGCCATTCC
>NZ_RZRR01001658.1:0-382 GCF_003998555.1 Mesorhizobium sp. M7A.F.Ca.CA.002.09.1.1
ATCGGCGCCTGACCCCGGGCCGGCCCAGTCGGCGCCCCCGCCCCCGAACAGCGCCGCAAACAGGGTGGCGGCGACGGTGGAGTTGCCGACGCCGAGATCGCCGAGACACAAAAGATCGGTGCCGCCGGCGATCGCTTCCATGCCGAAGGCCATGGTGGCGGCACAGCCACGCTCGTCAAGCGCGGCCTCTTCGGTGATGTCGGCGGTCGGGATGTGCAGGGCAAGATCGAAAACCTTAAGCCCGAGATCGTAGGCAATGCAGATCTGGTTGATCGCGGCACCTCCGGCGGCGCAAAGTTCGACCGCGTTGGCGGTCGCCGCCACCGGCCGTGGCGAAATGCCGTGGCGCGTGACGCCGTGATTGCCGGCAAAGACCGCCATC
>NZ_RZRR01001659.1:0-380 GCF_003998555.1 Mesorhizobium sp. M7A.F.Ca.CA.002.09.1.1
GCGCATAGTCCTGGAACACCGTCGTCGTCGGGCGCTTGGCCGGCGGCACCGACGTGCAATCCTCGCCACGGATGAACACCTTGCCTTCGCTGGGGGTGACGAAGCCGCCCAGAATGGACAAGAGCGTCGTCTTGCCGGAGCCGGACGGCCCGAGCAGGATCGTGTAGCTGCCGGGCTCGATCTGCAGCGAGACATCCTTCAGCACGGTGTGCTGGCCGAAGCGATGCGAGACACTGCTGATGTCGACGAGGGGCGCGCTCATGCCGGCTTTCTCCGAAGCAATGTCAGTTCAAAAAACACCACCAGCACGATGGAGACGGCGAAGACCAGCGAGCCGACGGCATTGGTCTTGGGATTGAGGCCGGAACGCAGCAGGTTCC
>NZ_RZRR01001660.1:0-379 GCF_003998555.1 Mesorhizobium sp. M7A.F.Ca.CA.002.09.1.1
GTTCGGTGCGCTTGCGGGCGCTGTTGGGCACGATCAGCGCGCTGACGCCCTTGCGCCCGGCGCGGCCGGTGCGGCCGCTGCGGTGCAGCAGCGTTTCCGGGTTGGTCGGCAAATCGGCGTGGATGACCAGCTCAAGATTGGGCAGGTCGATGCCGCGCGCCGCGACATCGGTGGCGATACAGACTTTTGCGCGGCCGTCCCGCATCGCTTGCAGCGCATGGCTGCGCTCATTCTGGCTGAGCTCGCCCGACAGGGCGACGACGGAGAAGTTGCGGTTGTTGAAGCGCGCGGTCAGATGATTGACGGCGGCACGCGTGTTGCAGAACACCAGCGCGTTCTTGGCTTCGTAATAGCGCAGCACATTGATGATGGCGTTCTC
>NZ_RZRR01000165.1:0-7977 GCF_003998555.1 Mesorhizobium sp. M7A.F.Ca.CA.002.09.1.1
CGGCCTTGATGGCGCGCAAGCGGGCAACGCTGACGCCGCGGCCGCGTGCGATCTGGGCCGCATCCCTGGTCGCGCCCATGGCGAGTGCGGCAAGGTCGAAAACATGTGCCGCCGCAAGGTGGCAGGCCTCCGCAGTCAACTCGTCTCCGACCTCCTGGATCGAGCTGATATAGTCGAGCAACAGCCGCATCGCCCCGCTTTGGGTCGGCAAGGGCCGCATAAGAACCGCGGCCGGATCGCCGATCAGAGGCGAAAGCTGCTTGCGCGAAAAACTCAGATTGACGAAGCGAAACCCGCCGGCGCCGATCAGGTTGAGGCCAACCTCTTCACCGCTCATCATCAGCGCCTGGCCGTTGCCGACCGCCTCCTCGCGGCCGCGATGCTTCATCACACTGCCCCCGTCGAGGGCCGCCAGAAGAACGAAGTCGTCATTGTCGATCAGCGACGACGTACGATGCACCCGGAATTCCGATGAGCTGCCGGTGGCGATGCCGAGGCCTGGCAACGCGCGCACCCGCATGTCGATCTGCGCCGGCGCCAGCGGATCGAGGTCCACCCTCAGAACCGTGCGGCCGTAAACCTCACGCGTGATCTCGACGCGATCCCGCTCCGGAAACATCTCCGTCGCCAGCCTGAATGAGGCTGACGTCCCCATCGTCGCAGTCATCGACACCCCCCATGCCCAAGAGCGCGGTCATATGCGCCGGAGCCTGCAAAACGTCAATCCCGGGCCGTTTTGGCCGCTTTCAGTGCCGTTCTGTCCAAGCTGCCCCCCTTTTATGCCCCTAGTTTGCGGCGCGATTCCGGAACCGGAACCGCATTGGCGGCAATCCAAAGGGGGGCACGATGTTTCATTTGCAACTGTTCAAGACGCTGTCGGCACTGGCTGCGGCAGGGTTCAATCCGCGCATCTATCTGCTGTCGATCGCCTTGGGCAACGCAGTGACCGATCATCGCGAGGCCAAGCTGCCGCCGCGCGCTGCCCGATGATGAGCAGCACCATGAAAAAGAGCATTTTCCTGGCCCTGACCATTGCCCTTGCGGGCTGCCAAACGGGCCAGGTCGACGACAGGCCGGCATCGATCGCGAGCGCGGCCGGCAGCAAGAAGGCCCGGAACGAACCGACGACGGAAACGGCATGCGCCGATGCGGCCAAGAAGGCGGCGAAGGCGCAGACCAATGCGGCTCTGCTCGGCGGTGTGCTGTCGATGGCGGGGGGTCTTGGCGGTCTGGCTGGCAATGGTGGGGTCATTGCCGGCCAGGCCGCCTCGATCGGCGGCTCGGTTCTGCAGTCCCAGGCAACGAGCAGTGCCCGGGCCGGCATTGCGGAGGATTGTTATGGCTGAGCGGCGTTTCGTAGCCATGCGCCGGCTGGCCGGCGCGCTCGCACTTGCCGGCATGATCTTCGACAGCCCGCCTGCCTTGGCGCTGACAGCGCGGGATGCGTCGGCGGTCGTCGGCCTGATCGAGGCCTTGCAGCCCGAATTCGGTCAGTTCGCCTATGACGAGGAGAGCGCCGCCGACTGGTACGAGCGCGATGCCGCGGACAAGGGCTTGATCGGCAGCGCCGGTTTCACCGCCGACAGCTGGAAGGTCGCGCTTGGAGAGACCATGCGCGGGTTCCTGGCGACGATGCCGGTCGCAGAACTCGATGCCATTTTCGCCAAGCTCAGAAATGCCATATCCGGCATGAGGGAGCTGACCGAGGCACAGAAGACGGAGACCATCGCCGCGATCGACGAAGAGGACGAAGGCTTGATGGCCTTGCGGGCCGAGGGTGACCCCTTCGCCGATGTCGTCAGGCCGCTGACGCCAAAAATCCGCAGCCTCATCCTCGGCCCGGCGATGGGGCAATAGGAGGTTGGGCAACAGGAAACGGGTGGCCGGAAAAGCAACTCCGGGCGGGAGCCTCGAGGCCGAACATCGCGATATTTTTCCAGCCACGGCACGTGCCGGGCGAGGCAGCCCGATCGCGATGCTGATCTGCCTGCTGGCCTCCGGCTGCAGCCAGACGGCCGCCAGCCCGCCGATCACGCCAGACCAGCATGCGCAATTGGCGGAGTTGGCGGCCGGCCCGGACTCGCCGGCAGGTCTTGGCGAGGCCCTGGCTGCAGTCGAGGCGACCAGGAAAATGCAGGACTGCCGGGCGCGTATGAACGAGACGGTCGGGCAGATGAAGACGATGGGCGCCGTCAATGGCGCGGTCGGCGTCGCCGGTCGCATGGCGGGTCCGGGGGGCAAGACAGCGGCAAAAATGGTGGCGGTCGGCACTGCCAGGGTCGTGCGCGGTAAGCTCAGCCACCAGATGCAATCGTGCTGAGACGATTGACGCGGTGCCTGGTCAGGCCGGCAGCGGCCGCTGTCCTTTCGCGGCGGCGGGCGTATCAGGCCTCGCCCCGGCATCTCGCGCGTGCGGCCCGATCGGCATGATTGCCGGAAATGGCGTCGCGCCAAAGGCAAACGTCCATTTGTAGCCGATCAGGCCATCCTCCGGCGTCGTGTGCTGGTCGTGATGGGCGAGCAGCTTGGCGCGGTCGGCGAGATCCTCCGCCTCGCGCCGCACCATTTCAGCCGTCTCCGGCCGCATCCGCCTGGAGAAGCTGACGAAGGTCGCTTCCTTGTCGATATGGGTGATGGCCCAGCCGATGAAATTCTTGTTGGTCATCTCGAACAGCGGCCTGAGCGGCCCTTCGAAGTTCCACTGGATCGGCGTCTCGACCAGCAGTCTCGCCGAGAGACCCCGTCCGAGCGCGATCAGGCCGAGTTCCTCGAGATCGCGCAGATAGAGGAACATCGAAGCCTCGCTCAGGCCTTGCGAGCGCATGATGCCTTCGGGCGTGAACTTTTCTGACAGCATGACGAAGATGAACAGCAGCGCCGGCCGGCTGGCGAGCTTGCGCTCGATCTCCGGCGCGATGTGGTTGACCGGCCCAGGCCCCCGGTTCATCGAGCCGAGCACGTTTTCCAGTTCGACACCGGCCGCAGCGCAAATCTCCATCAGCCGGTCGAGCTTGCAATTGCGCTCATGGAAGATACGCTTCACCGTCGGTTCGGAAACGCCCATGCGTTCGGCCAGCGCGCGATAGGTGACGCCCTTCGCCTTCAACGTCCGCTTCAGCGCCTGGAAGATCAGACCGTTCATTGGATGCACCTCTTGTCGCTAGTTTCGTATCGATATTCGATACTAGCGGCGTCAGGCCTTTCCGAAAAGTATCGAAAGCCATAGCTCTGCCTCGTCATCTCAGGAGAGCAGTCATGAACACCCTCATCACCTCAACCTTTATCGCCGTCATCGGCATTGCCGCAGTGCCCGCCGCGGAGGCCGGCGAACTCTGGCGCGCCACCGGGCTCGAACAGCCGGAATCGGCCCTGTTCGACGCCGCTGACAATCGCATCATCGTTTCCAACATATCAGGCAATCCCGGCGAGGCCGACGGCAACGGTTATCTCTCCGTGCTGTCGCTGGACGGCAAGACGGTCACCCAGCACTGGACCGACGGCATGGACGCACCCAAGGGCATGGCGATCTCGGGCGGCAAGCTCTATGTCGCCGACATCACGAAAGTCCGCGTCGTCGACCTCGCCAGCGGCAAGCTGGTCGCCAGCATCGCGGTGCCGAACGCGGTCTTCCTCAACGACATGACATCGGACCAATCCGGCAAGGTCTATGTCACCGACATGCTGGCCGACGCCATCTACCGCATCGATGGCGACCGGCCGGAGCTGTTCGTCAAGGACGGGGCATTGGCTTCACCCAACGGCATCTTCGCCGATGGCGGCCGATTGATCGTCGCCTCCTGGGGCAAGGGCATCAAGCCCGACTTCAGCACGACGGAGCTTGGCGGCCTGCTGTCGGTCGACATCGCCAGCAAGGTGGTTTCGCCCTTGCCGGCCGCCCAGAAATTCGCCGATCTCGACGGCGTCGTAGCCATCGGCGGCACCATCTATACCACCGCCTACATGACCGGCAAGCTCTACCGCCATCATGCGGGCGGCGCGCCGGAGGTGGTGGCGCAGTTCAAGCCGGGCAGCGCCGACATCGGCGCCGATGGCAAGTCGATCCTTTATGTGCCGTTGATGAACGAAGGCGAGGTTGTGGCGCTGAAGCTCGATTGAGAGCCATGATCGGCGCCTCAGGGCAGAGCTGCGAGACGTTCGCCAACGGCCGATGGACTGTCGTTAGTCGGCGAGGATCGTATTGTGGCCAATTAACGACGTCCCCGGATCGGCCCACCTTGTGCCAAGCGCCAATAGCCGACATTGCCGAGCAGATATTTTGATCTCGCCTTTGGGCCGGGAGCGGAACGTCCGGTTCGGGACGTGCTTGTGGCGAAGCTTCCGTCGCCACCGGTTCACCGCCGCCGGCGACCATACAGCGCGGAAGTCGCGTATCCCGATCGCTAGAGCACCCCGATACTGCGGAGCAAGGCTTGTAGTTCGGCCTCGACACCTGCCGCCCGCAGGACGGCATCCCGATTAATCCGGCGCGCCAGGTTGGCGCGCGTCATGGGCTTTTTGTATTCCGGCCATTCCTTTTCGAGCGCCTTAACCGCCCCCGGCGTATCGGGCGGGCGGTTGGCCGCCTTGCCCTCCAGATGGCGCAGCAGCATTGCCTCAAAGCAGGGCCGTTGCCAGAGAATCGTGATTCCGTTGTCGGCCGCGAGCTTGCGCGTTCGCTCGGCGCGCTGCGGATCGCGCTCGGCCTGGTCAAAATCCAAAAGCGCGAAGCGTTCCGCGGGCGCACGGCGTTTTCTCTGGAGCAGCTTCAGGCGCAGCACCGCCATCTCGATACGCGACAGCGGATCGCCGGTCCCCGGCCCCAATTCGTCAACGTGCAGGTGCACCGGCAAATTGGCATCGCGGATCAGATCTTGCAGAAAGCCGGCATAACCGACTTCTGACGCTCCCTCGCAGCCAATATAAACCGGACGGCGAAGCTCGATATATGGCGGGCGACGACGGCTCATCCGAGGTGTGGAACCCCGCCGTATGCACCGCTCAGATATTTGCGGTAATGGTTCTCGTCGCGGCGCACCTTCACGTCCATGAGGCTGTAAAGGTGGCTGCGGCCCTGCCGGTCCTTCTCGCAGATCACGATTTCCTCCTTGTTGAGGTCATCGAGCAGCGAGGCCGAATGGCAGGAGAGCCATAGCTGCGCGTCGAACTTGTTACGTCCCGAGGCCGCATAGAACCAGCGCACCAGCTCGGGCAGCATGTTCGGGTGAATGGCCGCGTCCATTTCGTCGATCGCGGCGATCCCGCCGGTATCGAGTGCGCTCATGATGAAAGGGAACATCTTGATAAAGGCCCGCGTGCCGTGGCTTTCCATCAGCCAAGGCATTTCGACCGCAAGACCCGCGTGCTTAAACAGCAGCAGCGGCCCGTTGTCCGTATGCTGAAAGCGCATCCCTTCCACACCCACATCTATGCGGCTTAGCTCATCCTTCAGCCGCGAGACGACGTTGGGCTGGTTCTTTAGATAGTCGATCACGTCGCGATCGACGAAGGAGTGCACAGGCTCAATTTGGAAGAAGGCCTTGCGCGCCGTATCCACAAGAAGCTGCGCGGTCGGGTGCTGGAATTTCGCGAATGATGACAGCACCGTGTGATTGCCGGCGAGCGTCTTCACGAGGTGCTGGAAGCCCGAGAGGCTGAAGGTTTTAGAGTCCTTCACCTTGCCCTCGGCATCGCGCTCATAGACGCGCTGCCATTTCCCTTGGCCGTTCGGCCTCTGGCGCAGCGACTCGGACGCGATCCGCACCGCGAGCCCTTCTTTGAGTTCGATTTCCAGTTCGTAGCGGTAAGTGCCTTGCTCGACCTTTTCGCCGCTCGTGGCGCGCTGAAAGACTTCCGGCGTCAGGTTTATGATGCCGCCCAGCTCGATCGCGAACCGGATCGGCCGACTGCCGGGTTCCACGTCGTTGAACCGCTCGATGCCAGCGAAGCCTGGCACCGTGCGCGCTACGCTGTCGCGGATCATCGTCACGACGAATTCGAGCGCGCGCAGCACCGTCGTTTTACCCGAGGCGTTCGCGCCATAGAGGGCGACGACCTTCGGCGCGCGCACGTCCGCACCCTCGAAGATGGGGGCATAACGGCCTTCAGGATCGGGCACTTTTCCATCCACCGACAGGTCGAGCACCTGCGGATCGCGGATGGAGAAGAAGTTTTCGACCTCTAGCTTGTAGAGCATGGGATACCTCACTTGGGGATATAATAGAATCTATAACGATATTTCGTCAATAATTCGATTACAGGATCGCTTCATGCTCACCGAGGATTGAGCATTGGCGGCGCAACGTGGATGGATGCCAGCTTTCGGAATCGGAGGTTGGTTCTCGAAATGACCAAAAAGAGGCGCAGTGCGGTTGTTCACGTCGCGCCGTGCGTGAGTCAGCTCAACGTCAAGAAGTTGGCATTCAACAGGTGGACACCTTGTCCTGACTATGGCCACCGGCCGGCAAATCCCGGCCCCTACCCCGCCTCCAGCTTCCCTTTCAGCTGCGCCCGCGCATCCTTGATCGAGGCGGCGTAGGTCACCAGCGGGCGCTTGACGCCGTGGGTGATCAGCATGCGTCGGATCTGCGGCGCGGCACCCGATATGATGAAGCGGACACCGGCGCGTTTCGCCTTGTGGGCGGCGCCTTCGATGACGTTGGCCGCCGTCGAATCGAAGAACGGTACGGCCGAGCAGTCGAGGATGAAGTTCCTGCGCTGGTCGGCTATGCGGTCGAGCACGGTGCCGACGGTCGATGCGGCGCCGAAGAAGAAGGCGCCCGAAATGCGATAGACGACGGTGTCGGCGTCGGTCGCCTCGCTGGCATCGTAGGCCTTGGTGCTGTCGGCGACATCCTCCTGCACCAGCGGCTGATCGGCCTCGACCGCAATCGACTTGGCCATGCGGTCGATGAACAGGATCGACCCCAGCACGAAGCCGACGACGATGCCTTCGGTGAGATCGCGGAAGATGACGAGCAGAAAGGTCGCCATCAGCACCAGCGCATCGCCGCGCGAGGCACGCAGCAAGGTGGCGAAGGCCTGTTTCTCGAACATATTCCAGCACACGACCGCCAGCACGCCGGCCAGGGCGGCGAGCGGGATATAGCTGGCGAGCGGCGCCGCCACCAACATCAAGGCGAGCAGGATGGCGGAGTGGACGATGCCCGAAACCGGTCCGTGGGCGCCGGCCCGCACATTGGTCGCCGTGCGGGCGATGGTGCCGGTGGCGCAGATGCCGCCGAACAGGGCGGATGCGATGTTGGCGAAGCCTTGCGCCACCAGTTCGCAGTTGGAACGATGCCGGCGGCCCGTCATCCCGTCGGCGACCACCGCCGAAAGCAGCGATTCGATGGCGCCCAGCAAGGCGAAGGCAATGGCATCCGGCAGCACGTCAATCATCCTGTCCAGGCTGATCGGCGGCAAAGCGGGCATTTGCAGGCTGCGCGGTATACCGCCAAAGCGGGTGCCGATCGTCTCCGCCGGCAGTGCGAGAAGCGCCACGACCAGCGATGCCAGCCCGATGGCGATGAGCATTGCGGGCCATGTCGGCCGCCAGCGCTTCAGGCCGGCGATGGTGGCGACGGTCAACACCGCCACGAAGGTCGCCGCCGGGTTGATGGTGCCGGCCGCCTCGCCGACCGCGATCAGCTTCGGCACCAGCGGTCCGGGCTCCTTGCCGGCAAGCTTCAGCCCGAACAGTTCGACGATCTGTCCGGAAAAGATGATGACGGCGATGCCGGCGGTGAAGCCGACCGTCACCGGATAGGGAATGAACTTGATGTAGGTGCCGAGACGGAGATAGCCGATGGCGAGCAGGAAGACCCCTGCCATCATCGTTGCCAGCAGCAGCCCGTCAATACCGACCCGGGCAACCGTCGCGGCCACCAGCACGATGAAGGCGCCGGCCGGGCCGCCGATCTGGAAGCGGCTGCCGCCGAGCGCCGAAATGATGAAGCCGCCGACGATCGAGGTGTAGAG
>NZ_RZRR01001661.1:0-379 GCF_003998555.1 Mesorhizobium sp. M7A.F.Ca.CA.002.09.1.1
GGGCCACACGCGCCACAACCATCCGGGCGCGGAAGAAATCATCTTCGTCATCTCAGGCCATGGCGAACAGATGGTCGAGGACGAGAAGGGCAATCCGATGGTCGAGAAGGTCGGCCCCGGCTGCACCATCTACGTGCCGGAAAGCCGCTTTCATTCGACGCTCAACACCGGCGACGGGCCGATGCAGCTGTTCGTCGTCTATTCGCCGGCAGGACCTGAACTGGTTTTGCGTGAGCTGCCGGATTTCAGGCTGATTCCGCCGGGGCAGTGATCTTTCCTCGGTTCCGGCTCCGACCTCTGCCCTCGGGGAGAGGTCGGATTGCCCCGAATTGCTTTTCCCGGATGGCAATCCGGGTGAGGGGGCAGCAGCCTCAATACC
>NZ_RZRR01001662.1:0-244 GCF_003998555.1 Mesorhizobium sp. M7A.F.Ca.CA.002.09.1.1
TCTACAACGACGCATCGAGCCTGACCGCCAACATCACCGCCACCGCGGGCGGCAACTTCGAGCACCTGGTGATCGGCACCGGCACGGCGACGGCCAACGTCACCGACACCACCACCGACGCGACGGTCAACCTGAGCGCCTCGACGGTCGCCGAGGGCGCGGTCGCCAACTACGTGTTCACGGCGACGCTGTCGGACGCCTCGCATGGCGTCACCACGATCACCACCGACAAGGGCGACATCAC
>NZ_RZRR01000166.1:0-7973 GCF_003998555.1 Mesorhizobium sp. M7A.F.Ca.CA.002.09.1.1
CACCGAGGGCGACTATTCCCGCCACTCCTGGTGCGCGCATTTCATCGAAGTGCGCGTCGACGAGGATTTCGGCACGGTGCGTGTATCGCGTGTGGTGTCGGCGCTGGATTCGGGCCGGCTCTACAACCCGAAACTTGCCGAAAGCCAATGGAAGGGCGGCATCATCATGGGCATCGGCCAGGCGCTATTGGAAGAAGGCATCGTCGACCGCCGCCACGGCCGCATCGTCAATGACAACCTCGCCGACTACCTCGTGCCGACCAATGCCGACATCCCCGACATCGAGGTGATCTCGGTCGGCATCCCCGACCTGCATTCCTCGGTGCTCGGCGGCAAGGGCGTTGGCGAACTGGCCATTGTCGGCGTGGCGCCGGCGATTGCCAACGCGGTATTCCATGCGACGGGAAAGAGGATCAGGGATCTGCCGATCACGCTGGAGAAGCTGATTTAAGGGCGGTGGCCGATCTACCCCTTGAGGGTCCCCTTGTGGGGAGGCCAGGCCGCAGCTTCGGGCGGTGGTGCTCCCTCCACACTTTCACCTTCAGCACTCGCGCAACCATCAAGGGGTAAGACCATGAGCGACATCCATTTTGGCACCGGCAAAATGCCCCCTGAAAACATTACCCCCCTCAGCATCGCCGACTGGCTGTGCCTTGCCGCGGCCATAGCCGAAACCGAGGCCCGCCACGCGATCCGAAAACCGCTGACCCGGACGACGAGCCGTGACTTCCTTATGCAGGTTTTCTGCTCCGTTGCTGCTCAAAGCCCAAATCGGCAAGACCGCGCTCCACCAAGCCCTCAAAGCCGAAAAATTAGCCACATCCACCGTCAAACCGAAATGGGTTCTTCTGGTGACGCCATGGCTAACCAGTTAACCCGACGCTACCCATCGAGGGTGCTATCATATTGATCTCGGTCAACGGACGGCGGGTATGCGACGCGCGGCCACAGGAGCGGCCGCGCATGACAGGATTATCCGCTTAAGCCGCGGTTTCGGCGCCGGCCTCGCTTTGCGCGGCATAGTGCGCAAATGTCGCCTTGAAGCGGCCGTTGACGTATTCGCCCGACGTGATCGGAGGGTACTTCGCAGGATGATCCTCATCAATGCAACTGGGAAGCACCTCGATCACGGCATCATAGTTTGGACCGAAGAAGAACGGGATCGAATAGCGTTCTTTGCCGGAACGATTCACCGCGCGGTGGACGGTCGAGGCGAAAAGGTCATTGGTCCAACGCGCCATCTGATCTCCCACATTGACGACGAAGCAGCCGGGGACGGGATCGGCCGCAATCCACTCGCCAGTTGCATTCAGTACCTGCAAGGCTGAAATACCATCCTTCTGGGCCAGGATCGTGAAGCACTCATAGTCCGAATGCGCCCCAATTCCGATCTGGCGGTCATCGATCTCGCCAAACTGCGGTGGATAGTGGAGCACCCGCAAAGTTGCGAGCGGCTTGCCGACCAGCAGGTCGAAATATGTCTCCTCCAACCCAAGAGCCAGAGCAAAGGCATGGAGCAGGTGGCCACTCAGCGTCAGCATCTCGGCATGGTAGGCTTCCAGTGCCGTTCGGAATTCCGGCCTGCCCGCTGGCCACTGGTTGGGACCGTAGAGTACTTTGCCGGCCTTCACGTCCGGATCGTCGGCTGGCACATCCAGCGCAATATCATACGATTCGTGCAGGTCTCCGCGCGCGGTCGGATCCGTATTCTCTTCCAATATTGCCGCATAACCGCGATTATTCTTTGAATTGGAAACGTGATTCTCCATCTTCACGTCGTCGGATTCGGCGAAATACACCTCCGCCACCCCAAACGCGGCATCGATGACCTCCTTCGGAACGTGATGGTTCTTGATATAGAGGAAGCCGACTTCCGTGCAGGCCTTGCGCAGTTCCTGGGCGAGCTTTCGCTTGGCCGCCTCGTTGCCTGCGAACATGGGCTCGAGATCGATGATCGGGATCTTGTCGAAGCTGACACGCTGCGGGTCGAGCCCTCCCCCTTTCATTGCACGCGCGCCATTACCGGTTTCAAGGACCTTCATTTTTCTGTTCCCTTTTCTTGCTGGCTTGCATCGAAGATTGTTTCGACGTAGTAGCGCGGCCCCGTGAAAACGAAGCCGGGCGAGAAGTAGCGGCCGCAGACATCCATGAACGCGGTCATCTTACGCGATGGGGCGTGCGGGCGCGATATGCGGATGCTGACCCGCTTTTCCGCGGACTCCCATGTGTCGAGCAACGGAATGAGGTGGCCGCGTTCACACTCGATCGTGGTGAAGAAGTGCGGTAGATAGGCAATGCCCTCGCCCGCAACGGCGAAGTACTTGATAGTCCAGTATTCGTTGGCGATCAGGTTGCTGCGCGGCAAGATACTTTCCTGCGCGGTACCTTTCTGTAGCCGCCAGTGCTGCAGGCCCGCCGAGGTGCGATAGACAATGCCCTGGTGTTCCGCCAAATCGGCGGGGTTTTGTGGCATCCCGGCACGCTCGACATAACTCTTGCTGGCAAAGAGTGCGAATTTTGCGGTGGGGAGCGTTTTGCCGACTTCGATACCTTCGTCCCATGAAATCACGGCGTCGAGCATATCGAGGCTCTCTGGCGCGTAGAGAACGTGCGGCGAAAAGAAGGTGAGTTCGATTTCCACCTTGGGGTAGAGCTTTCTGAACGCCATGAGCATCTGCGTGTAGTAGGCCGTGCCGAACTCCCCCGTGGCGCCGATCCGCAAGGTTCCGGTCACGTCGTCGCTCAGTTCCGTCACGGCGGCCCGCGCCGTATCGCAGCTTTGCAGGATCTGCCGCGCGTGCCCGAGCAGGGTTTGCCCTGCTTCCGTGAGCAACAGGACACGGCCGGAGCGCTCGAACAGAGCGACCTTCAGATCGTCTTCAAGCTGCTTGAGCCGGAGACTGAGCGTGGATTTGGGCAGGCCGTACAACTTCGCCGCGGCCGACAATGACCGCAGTTCCGCGATTTTTACAAATGATGCCAGAGCATCGGTGTTCATTTGATCGTTCACATTTCTGCACAAAGTGCCCAAAAAATGAGCATGATTATTTTTGTTGCATGAACGAACGTAATCGGCTGTTATGCACTGCACAAGAGCCAATTCGCTTTTGCCAAATCAAAAAAGACGCTCCGGCGGCAATCGTCACCGTGCAGGGAAGCTGCATGGGCGCGGCGTGCTTCCGGCTGAGAAAATCAAAGAAAAACAAGGGGAACCACGAAATGAAAGAGCGCAACACGAAGCCGTCCGACTCAGTTCGCCTGTTCGCGGCGGCGGCCACGGTTTTCGTATTCTGTGCTACGTCCGGCGCTTATGCCTTTACTCTGGAAGGGGCGCCCAAGGTCGCGTTCATCTACGCAAGTTCAGCGCAAGACGGCGGATGGAACGAAGCCCTCGAGGCCGGCCGCAAGGCCTTGGAGGAACAGCTACAGGTGCCCGTCTCGGTGACGGAGAACATACCGGAAGAGGCCACTAAGCTGCGCGCGGCGATCGATCTCTACGTCAAGCGCGGCTTCAACATCATAATCGGCACCACCTATGGCTACAGCGCCCCAATGGCCGAAGCGGCCAAAGCCTATCCGAATGTGGCGTTTCTCAGTGCTTCGGGCACGGAGAATGGGGCCAACATGGAAAGCTTCTATGCCCGCACTTACCAGGGTTGGTACCTTGCAGGCATCGCGGCAGGACAGGCGACGAAGACGAAGAAGATCGGCATCCTCGCCGGCTTTCCGGTCGGCGTGGTGAACTGGGATATCAACAGTTTTGCACTCGGGGCCCGTTCGGTCGATCCTACGATCGAAACGGTCGCGGTCTTCGCCAACTCCTGGTGGGACCCGGTGAAGGAAGGGCAGATCGCCCAGGCCATTCTCGACCAGAAGGCCGACGTGCTCGCCACGAATCTGAGCGCGACCTCGGCGCTCGACGCCGCCGAAAAGGCAGGCGTTCCTTCGATAGGCTTTCAGCTCGACATGTCGCATGCCGCGCCGCGGACGATCCAGACCTCCGTCATCTTCCGCTGGGAGAAATATCTTGTGCCGACGATCAAGGAGATCATCGACGGCAACTGGAAACCCGAGGAATACGGCGCTTTCGAAGGCCTTGAAACCGGCGTGGTCGATCTTGCTCCTTTTGGCCCCTCGGTTTCCGAGGAGACCAAGGCAAAGGTTGAAGCAGCAAAGCAGGAGATCATCGCCGGCAAGCTTGATCCATTCCAGGGCCCTCTGAAAAAGCAAGACGGCACCATCGTTGTCGATGTCGGCGGGAAGGTCGACGATGCGGCGCTCTGGTCGATGGACTATTTCGTCGACGGTGTCATCGGCACCATGCCGGCGAAGTAATGACGACGGCGCTTCAGCAAGCGGGCGACATGCGACGACCGCTGGGCACGCCGGCGGCTCTGTTGATGCGCGGCATAGGCAAGTCGTTTGACGGCAAAGCCGCGCTCCGCGATGCGTCCTTCTGTCTCGAATGGGGGGAGGTGCATGCCATTGTCGGTGAGAACGGTGCAGGCAAGTCCACTTTGATGAACGTGGCGGCCGGCGTCTATGTAGCAGACGGGGGCGACCAATCGATCGACGGCGAAGCGATCAGTTTGCGCAGCCCGCTGGAAGCCGCCGCCGCCGGTCTCGGCATGGTCCATCAGCATTTCCGGCTGGTCGAGAGTTTTACGGTTGCCGAAAATGTTCTCCTCGGCTTCGGCCGCAAGGCTGCTGTGAAAACGCTGACCGATGCGGCGGCGATCGTTTCCGCCAAGTCGAGCGAGATCGGCCTGCCCGTCGATCCGCACAAGCTGGTAGCGAATCTTTCGATCGCCGAACGCCAGCGCGCCGAGATCATCAAGGTCATGCTTCTGGGCGCCCGAATTCTGGTCATGGACGAACCGACGGCGGTGCTGACCGACGAGGAAGCGCGCACGCTCCTCTCTTTTGCCCAACGATTGTCGAGGCAAGGTCACGCCGTGGTTCTGATCACGCACAAGTTCCGGGAGGTTGCCGCTTTCTGCGACCGGGTAACGGTCATGCGGCACGGCGAGACCGTACTTGAGGGTGCGCGGGTTGCGAACGTCACCGAAGCGGAGGTGGCGCGGTTGATGGTCGGCGATGCCTTGACGGTTGCGGGCAGGCCGTTATCTCGGCCGGGTGATGTGTGTCTGAGCGTGGAAAGGCTTTCCGCACGGGCGACCGCTCACGGGCAAAGCCTGAACGATCTCGGGTTCGAGCTGCATGTAGGCGAAATCCTTGGCATCGCCGGCGTCGGCGGGAACGGGCAGGAGGAACTCGTTGCCTGCCTTCTCGGACTCGACCGTGCCGGCGCCGGCGCGATCGTACTGGATGGCCAGGACATATCCACCGCCAAGCCAGACCAGCGCCGCGAGGCCGGCTTGCGCGTCATCCCCTCCGACCGCTTTGACAGCGGGTTGATCCGGGAGCTTTCCATTGCCGACAATCTCGCGCTCACGACCGTCGCCAGCGGTAGCTTCGGCGGCCCGTTTCTCCTGAGCCGGCGGGCGATGCGCGAGAAGGCCGCCGAGGCCATCGATGCGTTCGATATCCGCGGCGCGACGCCGGAACGGCCGGCCTCTTTGCTCTCGGGAGGAAACGCGCAGAAAGTGTTGCTCGCGCGGGAGCTCGATCACGGCCTGAAGGTTCTCATAGCGCATTCCCCTTCTCGCGGGCTGGACATGAAAGCGGCCGAGTTCGTCCGATCGGCGATCCGCAGAGCTGTGGAAGCCGGCGCGGCTTGCCTTCTGATCAGCGAGGATCTCCAGGAGGTCATGTCCCTGTCCCATCGGGTGGCCGTCATGAACAGAGGAAGGATCGCCGGCTGCCGTCAGACCGGCGACGTCACGCCTGAATGGATAGGAGGCCTTTTAGCAGGCCATGCTTGACACAGCTTTCCTTGTTCGCAGGCAAAATCCCGGCTTCTTGTTGACCAGTCTCAGTTATGTTGGCGGACTGTTGGTCGGGCTGACGGTTTCGGCGGTGCTGCTCGTGCATGCGGGCGTGCCGGCAAGCGCTCTTGTGGATGAGTTCCTGATTGCAACTTTTCTGACCTCGGACGGCCTCTCCCAGACGGCGACGGCCGCTTTACCGTTGGTGCTAGTCGGCCTCGCCTCCGGCGTTGCCATGCGTGTGCGGTTTTGGAACATCGGCGTGGAGGGCCAGCTATGGCTCGGCGCGATCGCGTCAACCTGGGTGGCGCTGAACGGCAGCGGGCCTGAAGTGCTGAGGTTGCCGACGATGTTCGTTCTGGCGGCGCTTGCGGGAGCCGCCTGGATTGCGATTCCGCTTTTTCTGAAACTCAAGTGGGGCGTTAACGAGGTTATTTCGACCCTGCTGCTGGGAAGCGTCGCGTTTCTGCTCGTGCAGCATCTTCTGTTCGGGGTCTGGAGAGACCCTTCCAACAGCTTTCCCGTGACCGCCACCTTTCCCGAGGCGAGCTGGTTTCTCGTTCTGGGATGGGGGCAGTTGCATGCCGGAATCTTCCTGGTCGCCGTTATCGCATTGTCCATCTGGTTCGTCATGGAACACAGCCGGGTCGGCTTCTACGCGGATGCTGTAGGTTTCAACGCCAAGGCCGCGCTCGCCACGGGCCTGCCGGTGCTCAGCATAGCCGTGGGGCTCGTGCTGCTCTCCGGCGCTCTCTCAGGCGTTGCCGGCATGATGATCGTGGCGGGGACGGAGCACCGCCTCAACCAGTCCGTCGGCAACGGCTATCTCTTCAGCGCGATCGTGATCGCCTACCTGGCCCGCGCGAAGCCATTGTGGGTGGTCGTGATCTCTTTCGCGCTCGGCGCGGTGTTCACCGCCGGGAATGTCCTGAAGGTTTTCTATTCGATCTCCGAAGCGATGATCGTGCTGATGCAAGGCGCGGTACTGATGTCGATTTTGATGGCGCAGTTCTTCAGCTCCTATTCGCTCAAACGGCCCAAGAACTAGGAAGGGACAGTTGCATGGATTTTCTGATCGGCTGGATTGCCATCATTCCGAGCTATGCGGCACCGTTGCTGCTGGCGAGCCTCGGCCTCATTATCTGCGAAAGAGCCGGCGTTCTCAATCTTGGAGCGGAAGGGCTCATGGCGATCAGTGCCATGACCGGCGCGATGACGGTGCTTTCCGGAGCCGATCCTTGGGTTGGTCTTGCCGCCGGCTCAGCGGCCGCGATGGCTCTCGCTCTGCTGTTTGGAATATCGACAGTCGCCTTGCGCGCCAATCATACGCTCGCCGGCCTAGCCGTCGTCGCAATCGGACTGGGCATCACCGGGGTCGTGGGGCGACCCTACGTGCAGAAGACCTTTTCTGGCATTTCCACACTTGGCGACCTCTTCGGGATAGACCGCGGTTCGGCATTCGGCCGCATTTTCGCGGTGCAGGACCCGGTTACGCTGGCGCTGCCGATCCTGGTCGGCGCGCTCTGGTGGTGGCTTTCCAAAAGCCGACATGGCCTCAGGTTGAGGTCCGTCGGGGAAAACCCGGCCGCCGCGGATGTCGCGGGTATCGACGTGCAACTGGTTCAGTTCGGGGCTGTCCTGGCGTCCGGGCTGTTTTGTGGTCTCGCCGGAGCCTATCTCTCAGTCGCCACAAGTCATGTCTGGGTGGAGGGAATGGTCGCGTCGCGCGGCTGGATTGCCGTTGCGCTCGTCATCTTTTCGCGCTGGAACGCGGCTCGAGCTCTCTGGGGTGCGCTTCTTTTCGGAAGCGCGGATGCGCTTGTGCCTAGACTACAAGCCATAGGCGCCGACGTTCCTGTCTATCTCATGATGACTTTGCCGTACTTGCTGACGCTTGTCGTGCTGGTGGCAGGCTCATTGGGCGGCCGGCGCTCCGGCGAGCCGGCCTTCCTCGGCAGGGTCTATCTACGACAAGACAAACAATAAGGAACTTGCCCGGTTCATGAGCCCCGCGGCCCGCATCCTTCTGGACTTCGCGGATTTCATGGACAAGCATCAAGGATCGCCGATGTCTGTGCCTGTCTC
>NZ_RZRR01000167.1:0-7937 GCF_003998555.1 Mesorhizobium sp. M7A.F.Ca.CA.002.09.1.1
TGATATTGCTGTAACCACCGCCGCCGCCGCCACCACCACCGCCACCGGAGCCGCCATTGTCACCATTTCCACCGTCTGGAATGGCCTGCGTGCCGGCCGCCCCACCGGTCCCTGCATCCGGACCGTTGCCCGCGACGCCGGCGTCACCTGCATCGCCACCATCGCCGCCGTTGCTGTCTACGTCACCATCACCGCCCCTGCCTCCGGTCGCACCATAAAGAGCCTGTGCATGCGCCGGCGCCGTCAGGATGACTGGCAGCAGCAACGACCCCGCGAGCGCCGTGGAGCACAAAAGTACAAGCGGGATATGAGCGAGCGACGATCGCGAATTGTCATGGAATTCCCCCCGTGTGCCGCAAGCAACGATTCCGCGGCCGGCCCGATCGCCGGGCGTCCCGCGAAAATCATCGCTTGCCGCTGCGTCGGGTCGCGTGCGTCCGCCACGCACATCGCCCCGACTGCTTCCTCACAATCCGCCCGGCGAAACCACCAAGACGATCGCGGCCGATGATAAAACGTCCTCTCCCGACAATTCCACCGATCAATTCTATTGAATTCTGACCAATTCTTGCACGGGCGGATCGCGCTTGCCTCCCCGCACAACTCCTGCGAGATTCAACATTTGGCGCATCGGGGGGTGCGGCAGGGGAACCCCGTGCGAATACTCGACCATGCTTGATCTGAAGACCGTTCTGGTTGTTACGTTTGCAACCGCAAGCCTGCAGGCCGTCACCTGGTTGTTTGTGTGGCTGGCGTGGCGCCGCCTCTATGAGTTGAAGTTTCTTGCGGCCGGCTTCGTCGCTATCGCGGCGGGGGTGCTGCTGATTCTCCTGCGTGGGGAGCAGCCGGCGGCCTGGGCCATCGTGCTCCACAACACGATCATCAAGCTAGGCCTGGTGTTGCTGGCCGAGGGTCTGGCGCGCTTTCTGGGACAGCCACGCTATACCTGGATCAGCATTTCACTGCTGATTTTCCAAATTGTCGCATGGAGTGCCGCCCTCGCGATTGATCCAGGCGACATTGCTATACGCATTCACGCATCGACCTTCTTTACGGTCGTGATGATGTCGGTGATGTGTCTTGGGCTGATGCGGGACCGGACGCAACCAACCCTCCTGCGCTGGATCACGATCGGTGTGCTTGCCGAGTATATCGCGGCTAGCGTTCTCCAGAGCATCATCGAATACCGGCTGCCGGTCGATTTTCAAGGCGCCTCAGTTCTGGCCGACCGCAACGCCTGGTATCTGCTGCAGGGCGCGCTGTTCCTGATCGCCTTTTTCGGCTGCCTGCTGTTCATGGTCAGTTCGCGGCTGTCCTCTGCGCTGCTGGAGAAAAATATCGCCCTGTCGCGGGAGGTACGGGAACGACGACGGCTGGAAAGCCGGTTGAACGCGAGCCTGGCGGCCGAACGTGTGCTTCGCGACGAGCAGGCGGACTTCATGCGCGTCGTCAGCCACGAGTTTCGCACCCCGCTCGCCATCATCCGCAACGCGGCCGACATGATCGGCCTTGTCGGCCACAAGTCGCCCGAAGCGACACGAGAACGGATTGCCGGCATTGGCGAGGCGCTCGATCGCCTGTTTTCCCTGATCGACCGCTTCATGGCCAATGATCGCGACAGCGGGTTTCAGCCGGAGATGATACGCGTCGGTTTGCTTATTGCCGATGTGCGGCTGCATTTCGGGATGACCGGGCGCGGCGAGCGCCTGATCTTTACGGCGGATGACGACGCCGTTTCGCTTGTCGCCGATCCCGAGATGCTGGCGACGGTCCTGATCAACCTCATCGACAATGCGCTCAAATATTCGTCGGAGGACCAGCCAGTGGATATCGATGTGCGCAGCGAAGGTCGAAGTGCGGTCATTCGGGTGCGTGACCGTGGCATCGGCATTCCACAGGCTGAGCTTCACAAGATCGGCAGGCGCTTTTTCCGGGCCTCCAATACGATGGCGGTAACCGGAACCGGTCTCGGCCTCTATTCTTCGCGCAAATTGCTGGCCTATCACGGCGGCAAGCTGCAGTTGCTCGCCAACGACGACCAGGGCATTACGTCCATCGTCAGCCTGCCTCTGGCAGGCGAGGCAACGGATCGACTTTCGCCCGAGGAACTGACCGCATGACGCATATTCTGATCGTCGAGGACGAGCCCCGGCTGCGCAAGGATCTGGCGGATTTCCTGGAACTGACGGGCTTCACGGCCGAAGGCGTCGCCACGGCAGGGGAATTGCGCCAGACGCTGGCCAACGGCAGCTCGCCCGCTGTCATCATCCTCGATGTCGGGCTGCCCGATGGGAACGGGTTCGATCTGGCAACCGAAATCCGCAAATCACATGCCTGCGGCATCATCATGCTGACGGCGCTCGGTGACAGCGACGACCGTATCCGTGGCTTTGAGAGCGGCGCCGACATCTACCTGGTCAAGCACAGCACGCTGCGCGAGATCGACGCCGCAATTCGCAGCCTGCTGCGACGGACGGGAGCCCCGCCCGACTCTGCCAACGGCAGCAGCGATCGGTGGGTGCTGGACGGCACGAACTGGATGCTGATCGCGCCCAATCACCGTTCGCTTAAACTGACGGCGGCCGAGTTCGCCTTCATGAACGTGCTCTGCAACCGTAGCGGCGAAATCTGCCAGCGCGAGGATCTGGTGGAGCTTGTCGCCCGTCCCAGGTCGAACTTCGACAACAGGCATCTCGACGCAGTCGTCAGCCGGCTACGCCGCAAACTGGAGGAGCACATCAGCTTGCCCGCGCCGATCAAGGTCGTCTATGGCGTTGGCTACATCTTCACCGCGGCCGCCGCCGTGCAATGAACGTCTGCTCAACGGCTGCTTCCAGACCGAAGCATCGACTGGTCATGGCGCGGCAGGACCTCGATGTGCAGCCTGCAATGTCCGCTCTCAGGAAGCCACCATGCCCGCCCCTAAGACCGAGATTGCCGCCATTCGCAACCTGGTCAATGACGCTCACCGTTGGCCCATAGCGGAACACCCTCAGCTTACTCCTCGCCCTGCTTCTGCGCGATGATGTCGAGCCGCTCGCGGTCGGAGCGTTCGCGCTCGTCGCGGTTGCGCACGTCCTTGTAGGCACGCTCAACCATGTTGGTGCGGGCGGTCGCGGCGGCGATGAGGCCGGCTTCTTGCTTCGCGCTTGCCAGGTTCGCCTCCTGGCGCACGACCGCTTGGGCGATGCGGCGGTGGTAGAGATCGGGGAACAGGGCGGAAAGCGAATCGGCCTGGTCGAAATGGCCGACCAGTTCCCTGGCTTCAGCCTCGGCGGCACTGGCCGCGGCAAGGAAGGTGGCGTGGCGGGTTTCGTGCAGCGCCTTCAGCTGTTCCTGCACCTTGACCAGTTTCTTCAGGCGGTCCTTGCGCGTGCTCATGGTCATCTCGCCAGCGTCAGGTCGACGAAGCCGTCGACGAACAGCGACAGCATGGTGCCGACGGCGAAATAGAAGATGATCATGCCGCCGGCGATGATGAAGGGCTGGGAGATGAAATAGATCGGGATCTGCGGGGTCAGCTTGTTGACGAAGCCGATCGTCAGATTGACGAGAATGGCATAGGCGACGAACGGGCTGCCGAGGCGGATGACCAGGAAGAAGGTGTCCGACACCGTGTCGGTGACATCGACGAGGGCTGCCTGCGGGTTGAAGAAGATGTTGACCGGCGCGACCGTGTAGGAGGAAACCAGCGCGCGTATTATCTCGTGGTCGAAATCGAACACGAACAGCATCAACAGCGCCGAGAACGAGATGATGGCGGCAAGGGCTGCCTGGGGTTCGGGCTCCTCGATCGCCGGTCCGCCGGTGCCGCCATAACCGACCAGCATGGCGATGGCCGAGCCCATGAAGCGCAGGGCTTCCATGTAGAGCCTGGTCATGGCGCCGATCAGGCCGCCGACCAGAAGTTCCGAGATGATCATCGGCACCAGGATCTGCGGGCGCGGGTCGACGAAAGGAAAGATCTTGTCCCACAGGAAGGCGAGCAGGCCGCCGGTGGCGGCGACCGCCACGAACAACCTGACCTGGACCGGGACGCGGGCGCTGGACAGGCCCGGCATCAGCATGAAACAGGCGCCGATGCGGCAGAAGGCGAGGAACGCCGCGATGACGACGCCTTGCGACAGCACGCTCACGATATGGTTCCGAGCACCCTGATCTCGACGCCCTTGGCGATTTCGACGTGGCTGAGCACCGGCAGCGTGGTGAACAGCCGCTCGATGATCATGCGCACATAGGGGCGGGCGTCGGGCGCGGTGACGAGGACGAAACGCTCGCCGGCTTCCAGATATTTCTTGATCGCCTTGGTCGCGTCCTGGCCGAACTCCTCGAGCTGGCGCGGGTCGATGTCGAACTCGCGCACCTCACCCTTGGCGTCGCGCTTGAGGCTCTGGTGGAAGGCGAGATCCCAGCGGTTGCCGAGGCGAAGCACCTTCAGCACGCCGCCCTCGGACAGGTCGCCGCAAATCTGCTGGGCCATGCGGATGCGGACATGTTCGACGATCTGCTCGGTGCGGCGCACATGCGGCGCGATCTCGGCGATCGCCTCGATGATCAGGTGCAGATTGCGGATCGAGACGCGCTCGGCGAGCAGCAGCTTCAGCACCGCCTGCAGGCCGGGATAGGAGATGTGCGTGGTGCAGATCTCGTCGGCGAGCTTGCGGTATTCCTGGTCCTGGCGTTCGAGCAGCGCCTTCATGTCCTTGTAGGACAGAAGCTGCGGCAGGTTGTTGCGGATGACCTCGGAGAGATGGGTGAGCAGCACCGACATGTTGTCGGCGAAGGTGTAGTTCTCGCGCTTCAGATCCTCGGCGAAGGCTTCGACCACCGAATAGGCGCGCATGCCGAAGGCCGGCTCGCGGATTTCCTCGCCCGGTATCTCGGGTATGTCGCGATTGCCGAGCAGCACCATGATCTCGCCGACGCGCATCTGGTATTCGGCCACCACGGTGCCGTGCACCTTGATCTGGTAGCTCTTCGGCGGGATGGCGAAATCGTCGGCGACACGCACTTCCGGCACGACGAAGCCGTACTGGGTGGCGAATTTCTTGCGCATCTTGCCCATGCGGAAAACCAGTTCCTGATGCGACGTCAGCAGCCTTGTCGACAGCTGCTTGCCGATCAAAAGCTCGATCTCGGCGGTGGCGAGCGAGGCCTTGACCGAGTTCTTCTCCTCCTCGACCTTGGTCGCCTTTTCCTGGTCCTTGATCGCCTCGGCTTCGGCGAGGACACGGTTGGCGCGCATCGGGATGACGTAGCCGAGACCGGCCATGCCGGCTGCGAGCGCAAAGAACGGGAACAGCGGCAGGCCGGGCATCAAGCCGAGCAGCACCAGCAGCGATGCCGCGACATAGAGGGCGCGCGGGTGGGCGCCGAGCTGGCCGAACACCGCCTGGTTGGTCGAGCCGCGGGTGCCGCCCTTGGAGACGAGCAGGCCGGCGGCGAGCGACACGATCAGTGCCGGGATCTGGGTGACGAGGCCGTCGCCGACCGACAGCTTGATGAACACGTCGGCGGCTTCGCCCATGCCCATGCCGTGCCTGATGTAGCCGATGGCAATGCCGCCGACGATGTTGATGGCGGTGATGATGAGGCCGGCGATGGCGTCGCCGCGGACGAACTTCGAGGCGCCGTCCATCGAGCCGAAGAAAGAAGATTCTTCTTCCAGTTCACGGCGGCGCAGCTGCGCGGTCTTGTCGTCGATCATGCCGGCCGAGAGGTCGGCGTCGATCGACATCTGCTTGCCGGGGATGGCATCGAGGGTGAAGCGCGCGCCGACTTCGGCGATACGCGTGGCGCCCTTGGTGATGACGATGAAGTTCACCACGATCAGGATCATGAAGACGATGAGGCCGATGACGAAGTCGCTGGCCATCACCAACTTGGAGAAGCCGGCGATGACGTAGCCGGCGGCATGCGTCCCTTCATTGCCATGCGACAGGATCATGCGCGTGGTGGCGATGTTGAGCGACAGCCGCAGCATGGTGGCGATGAGCAGCACGGTTGGAAAAGACGAAAAATCGAGCGGCCGCTGGATCCACAGCGCCACCATCAGGATCAGCACCGAAAGCGCGATCGAAAAGGCGAGGCCGACATCGATGAGAAAAGCCGGGATCGGCAGGAACAGCACGGCAAGTATGATGACGATGCCGATGGCGAAGAAGACGTCGCGGCCGTTCTTGGCGGCCGCGCCGGGCTGAATGCTTTCGCTGATCGCCATATCGTCCTCAAACCCCATAGACTGCCGAGCGCGCGACAGCCCTGTGAGGGTAGTCCGCCAAGCTTGCGCGAGGGTGGGAGACTGGCTAGTTCGAACGATCATGCGCAGGTCGCCGTGTCGGCTAGCCTCGCCAGGAAAGGGAAACCCATGCTTCTGATCATCGGCACCATCCGCTTGCCGCCAAACAAATTTGAGGAAGCCAAGCCCGCAATGGAACGCATGGTTTCAGGCAGCCGCGCCGAGGTCGGCTGCATCCAATATTCCTATGCGCAGGATGTTTTTGATGCCGGGCTCATCCGGGTCACGGAAGTCTGGAGCGACAGGGCAGCGCTCGACGCGCACTTCGCCTCGCCGCACATTGCGGACTGGCGTGCGAGCTGGCCGGCGCTCGGCATAGGCGAGCGCAACCTCGTACTCTATGAAGCCGGCGAGCCCATGCCGACCTGAACGGTCCATCGGCCCGATCGATATCGCGTCCACTTGTCGCCAATGTGGTGTCTGTCGGCATTGTGGTTGCCATGCCGTGCCGCCGGGCGTATCAGGCTGGCTTTCCACTGCCTTTCGATATCGGCGAGCCGCCCCGGTGCTTTCCAGAAACCACAGCGAAGTTTACGCCCGCCGGCTGCGCGCGGTGCTGATCAGGTCGTTGCCCCTGCTCGAGGCACGCGGCATCGTGGTGGTCATCCTCGCCGGTGTCGTAGGCGTCATGGCTGGCATATTGGTCACGGCGATGAGCCAGATCGTGCAGGACCTGCACGGGCTGCTGTTCGGCGTTCAGCCTGGCGGCCGGCTTTCCGGCATGTTCTCGCTCGCCAATCCGATGCAGGCGCTGATACCGGCGATCGGCGGCATACTGCTGGGGCTGACGGTGGTCTGGCTCCGGATACGGAAATTCCGCACACCGATCGACCCGATCGAAGCCAATGCGCTCTATGGCGGGCGCATGTCGCTGACCGACACCTTCATCATCGCCGGCCAGACGATGATCTCCAGCGGTTTTGGCGCCTCGGTCGGGCTGGAAGCCGGCTACACGCAGGTTGGCTCCGGGCTGGCATCGCGGCTGGCGGGCATCTTCAGGCTGCGCCGCAACGATGTCCGTATCCTGGTCGGCTGTGGTGCGGCCGGCGCCATCGCCGCTGCCTTCGATGCACCGCTGACCGGCGCCTTCTACGGCTTCGAATTGGTCATCGGCATCTACTCGGTCGCCAATGTCGCGCCTGTCATGACCGCCGCGATCTCAGCCTCGCTGACCGCTGAAATGTTCGGCGGGGTGCCTTTCCCGCTCGAGCTTTCGGGTCTGCCGGCGCTCACCGCCAGCCAGTATGTGCCGTTCCTGCTGCTCGGGCTGCTCGGCGGTGCCGCCTCGATCGCCATCATGCATCTGGTGACGCTGATCGAGCGCGGTTTCGCCAGGCTGTCGATCGATGCGTCGCTGCGCCCCGTCATTGGCGGCGTCATCGTTGGCTTGTTGGGGCTGATCACGCCGCAGGTGCTGTCCAGCGGCCATGGCGCGCTGCATCGCGAATTCTCGATGAATTACGGGCTGGCCGTGGTGGCCAGCGTCTTCGTGCTCAAGCTGGCGGCGTCGGCGGTCTCGCTGGGATCGGGTTTTCGCGGCGGGCTGTTCTTTGCCTCGCTGTTCCTCGGCGCGCTGCTCGGCAAGGCGTTCGCGGATGTGATGCTTGTTATTTCTCCGGCAACCGGCATCGACCCTGCC
>NZ_RZRR01000168.1:0-7923 GCF_003998555.1 Mesorhizobium sp. M7A.F.Ca.CA.002.09.1.1
TCCAATGTCGTGACGCCGATATAGCGACGCGCAGCCTTGTCCACCAATCACCATTGTGTTGGCAAGATCATCCATTGCCCGACGCACTTGCCAGGAAGAAACGACAGCCCGCAGGCGTTGATGCTGTGAGGCCGCGATTTCCCGCGCGTCTCCAGATATCAGTCAGGAGATTTCCATGAAAACCATAACCGCAGGACTGGCAGCGCTTCTGCTCAGCACCGCCGCATCCTTCGCTGCCGACGCGTGGAAGGAAGCCGAGGTCAATGGCGCCAAGATCTACACCGACGCCAATGGCATGACGCTTTACACCTATGACAAGGACGAGAAGGGCAAGAGCAACTGCTACGACAAATGCGCCACCAACTGGCCGCCGCTGAAAGCCGAAGCCGGCGCCAAGGCGGATGACGAGTGGAGCGTCGTCGACCGCACCGACGGCACCAAGATGTGGGCCTATGACGGCAAGCCGGTCTACACCTTCATAAAGGACAAGAAGCCCGGCGATGTGACCGGCGACGGCGTCGGCGAAGTCTGGCATATCGTCAAGGCCGACTAAGCACGCCATTCCCGCTGCTGGCGGGACAAGGGCTGGTCGCCGGGCATCTCCATGCCATCCGGCGGCCGGCATCGAACAGCCCGTTATAATGTCGCCCGTCCTGGTTTGGGCAGCATTTCAACGACTCGGCGGAAAAATGAATCGGGTCGTTTCCGCTGACTCAGACCCACCATCTGCCTTTCCCAAATTCTGTGATTTTCTCCATACACTCTAAGAGTGTATTGCTGCGGACCGGCCCGCAATTTGGGCGCTTCCCCTTGACCGGATGCAAAAGCGCGGCCATGTGAGCGACAAATAGAACGAGATTTCGTCGCGCGCAGCGGAATTCTTCTGCCGCACCACAGCTGATATGAGACCTCATGGACGTCGTCGTCGTCGAATCGCCGGCCAAGGCGAAGACAATCAACAAATACCTCGGCAAGAACTACAAGGTTCTGGCCTCGTTCGGCCATATCAGGGACTTGCCGGCCAAGGATGGCTCGGTGCGTCCGGATGAGGATTTCGCCATGTCCTGGGCGGTCGACACCGCCTCCGGCAAGCGCCTCGCCGACATCGCCAAGGCGGTCAAGGACGCCGACGGCCTGATCCTCGCCACCGATCCGGATCGCGAAGGCGAAGCGATTTCCTGGCATGTGCTGGAAGTTCTGAAGCAGAAGCGCGCGCTGAAGGACAAGCCGGTCAGCCGCGTCGTCTTCAACGCCATCACCAAATCGTCGGTGCTGGAAGCGATGGCCAATCCGCGCCAGATCGATGCGCCGCTGGTCGATGCCTATCTCGCCCGCCGGGCGCTGGATTATCTCGTCGGCTTCACGCTGTCGCCGGTGCTGTGGCGCAAACTGCCGGGCGCCCGTTCGGCCGGACGCGTCCAGTCGGTTGCGCTGCGTCTCGTCTGCGACCGCGAATCCGAGATCGAGCGCTTCATCCGCGAGGAATACTGGCAGATCGCTGCACTGCTGGGCACGCCGCGCAACGAGAATTTCGAAGCGCGGCTGACCGCCTTCGATCGCAAGAAGCTGCAAAAGCTCGACATTTCCAACAAGGCGCAGGCCGACGACATCAAGTCGATGCTCGAAGGCGCGACCTTCAAGGCGGTGTCGGTGGAAGCCAAGCCGACCAAGCGCAATCCCGGCCCGCCCTTCACCACCTCGACGCTGCAGCAGGCCGCCTCGTCGGGTCTCGGCTTCTCGGCCAGCCGCACCATGCAGGTGGCGCAACGCCTCTATGAAGGCATGGAGATCGGCGGCGAGACCACCGGTCTGATCACCTATATGCGAACCGACGGCGTGCAGATGGCACCCGAGGCGATCGACGCCGCACGCGATGCCATTGCCAAGGAATTCGGTCCGAAATACCTGCCGGAAAAGCCGCGCCAATATACGGCCAAAGCCAAGAACGCCCAGGAAGCGCACGAAGCGATCCGCCCGACGGATTTCATGCGTACCCCGGCATCGGTCAGGCAATATCTCGATTCCGACCAGATGCGGCTCTATGAGCTGATCTGGAAGCGCGCCATCGCCAGCCAGATGCAGCCGGCCGAAATCGAGCGCACCACCGCCGAGATCGAGGCGGTCAATGGATCGCGCACCGCGGAGCTGCGTGCCATCGGTTCGGTCGTTCGGTTCGACGGTTTCATCGCCGCATACACCGACCAGAAGGACGACGATGCGGAAGACGAGGAAAATCGTCGCCTGCCCGAGATCCGTGCCGGCGAGCAGCTTGCCCGCCAGGCGATCAACGCCACCCAGCACACCACCGAGCCGCCGCCGCGTTACTCCGAAGCGTCGCTGATCAAGAAGCTGGAAGAGCTCGGCATCGGCCGGCCTTCTACCTATACGGCGATCCTGAAGACGCTCGAGGACCGCGACTATGTCACCATCGACAAGCGCCGGCTGGTGCCGCAGGCCAAGGGCCGGCTGCTGTCGGCTTTCCTCGAAAGCTTCTTCAAGCGCTATGTCGAGTACGACTTCACCGCGTCCCTCGAGGAAAAGCTCGACGAGATTTCGGACGGCAAGCTCGCCTGGAAGGACGTGCTGCGCGATTTCTGGAAGGATTTTTCCGGCGCCGTCGCCGACATCAAGGAACTGCGCGTCACCGACGTGCTGGATGCGCTCAATGAAGAGCTGGCGCCGCTGGTGTTCCCCGCGCGCGAAGACGGTTCGAATCCACGCATCTGCCCGAAATGCGGCACCGGCAATCTGTCGCTGAAGCTCGGCAAGTTCGGCGCCTTTGTCGGCTGCTCCAACTATCCCGAATGCTCCTTCACCCGCCAGCTCGGCGATGCCGCCAACTCCAATGGCGAGAATGGCGGCGGCGAAGACGGCACCAAGGTCATCGGCAAGGACCCCTATACGTCAGAGGAAATCACGCTGCGCAGCGGCCGCTTCGGCCCCTATCTGCAACGCGGCGACGGCAAGGAAGCCAAGCGCTCCAGCCTGCCCAAGGGCTGGACGGCAGAGTCGATCGACCACGAAAAGGCGCTGGCGCTGCTGTCGCTGCCGCGCGATGTCGGCCAGCATCCGGAAACGGCCAAGATGATCTCGGCCGGGCTCGGCCGTTACGGTCCGTTCGTGCTGCATGACGGCACCTATGCCAATCTCGAAAGCATCGAGGACGTGTTCTCGATCGGCCTCAACCGCGCCGTGTCGGTGATCGCCGAGAAGCAGCTGAAGGGCAAGGGTGGCCGCAATGGCGGCACGGCCGCTGCGCTCAAGGAGCTCGGCGACCACCCCGATGGCGGCGGCAAGATCGTCGTGCGCGACGGCAAATACGGGCCTTACGTGAATTTCGGCAAGGTCAATGCTACGCTGCCCAAGGGCAAGGATCCCCAGTCGGTGACGATGGAGGATGCGCTGGCGCTGATTGCCGAGAAGGAAGCCAAGGGCGGCGGCGGCAAGAAGCCGTTCCGCAAGGCGGCCGCGGCCAAAGCTCCGGCAACCAAGAAAGTAGCCGCCAAGAAGCCGGCTGCGAAGAAGCCGGCCGCGAAGAAAAAAGGGTAGGACAGCGTGGCGCGCAAGATCACCGGCAGAACCCACGGCGATCCGCGCACCGCCGACACCAGGGCCAAGGTCAAGGACGACTATCGGCCGTCGCGTGACGAAATCCTGCGCTACATTGCCGAAAATCCCGATCGCGCCGGCAAGCGCGACATCGCGAAGGCGTTCGCGCTGCGCGGCGACGACCGCATCTGGCTGAAGGATATTTTGCGCGACCTGCAGGACGAAGGCGTCCTCACCAAGGAGCGCAAGGGGCTGGCCCGCGTCGGTGCCCTGCCCCATGTCACGGTCCTCGATATTTTCGACCGCGATGCCGATGGCGTGCTCTTGGCGCGCCCAACCGAACACACAGCCAATGGGCCGCCGCCCATCGTTTCCATCCGCCTGTCGCGCAGTGGCAGTGGACCGGCGCCCGGCATTGGCGACCGCGTGCTGGCCAAGACCTTTCCCGCCGACGACACGAACGTCGCCCTGGGCGGCCCCGCCTACACCGGGCGGGTGGTGAAGATTTTCGAAAAGCGCACCGATGCCGTGCTCGGTATCTTTCGCATCCTGCAGGACGGCACCTTCCGTATCGAACCGGTGGAACGGCGCCAGCCCGAACTGATCGTCGACAAGGAATTCCAGAACGGCGCCAAGAATGGCGACCTGGTCGAGGTCGAGCCGGCGCGAGCCTCCCGTTTCGGCTTGCCGAGAGCCAAGGTGCTCAACGTGCTGGGCTCTCTGACCAGCGAAAAGGCGGTCTCTATGATCGCCATCCATGCGCACGACATTCCGCATATCTTCCCGGCCGACGTCATCGCAGAATCCGAAGCGATCAAGCCGGCGACGCTGGATCACCGCGAGGATTGGCGCGACCTGCCGCTGATCACCATCGATCCGGCCGACGCCAAGGACCATGACGACGCCGTCTTCGCCACGCCGGATCTCGACGAGAAGAACCCCGGCGGCGTGGTTGCCACCGTGGCGATCGCCGACGTCGCCGCCTATGTGCGCTATGGCACTGCACTCGACCGCGAAGCGCTGAAGCGCGGCAACTCGGTCTATTTCCCGGATCGTGTCGTGCCGATGCTGCCCGAGCGCATCTCCAACGATCTCTGCTCGCTGCGCGAGGGCCAGGACCGGCCGGCATTGGCAGTGCGCATGATCTTTTCGGCCGAGGGCCGCAAGCTCAGGCACACCTTCCATCGCGTCATGATGAAGTCGGCGGCAAAGCTCGCCTACCAACAGGCTCAGGCGGCGATCGACGGTGCGCCAGACGACAAGACAGGCCCGATCCTCGAAACCGTGCTGAAGCCACTGTGGGACGCCTATGCGATCCTGAAGCGCGGCCGCGATGGCCGCCAGCCGCTCGAACTCGATCTGCCGGAGCGCAAGATCGTACTCAAGCCGGACGGCACCGTCGACCGCGTCATCGTGCCGGAGCGGCTCGATGCCCACAAGCTCATCGAAGAATTCATGATCCAGGCCAATGTCGCCGCGGCCGAGACGCTGGAGGCGAAGAAGCAGGAGCTGGTCTATCGCGTCCACGACGCGCCGTCGCTCGCCAAGCAGGAATCGCTGCGCGAGTTCCTGCAGACATTGGGCCTGTCACTGGCGCGCGGCGCGCAGATGCAGCCAAGCCAGTTCAACGGCATTTTGGAGCGCGTGCGCGGCGCCGACAATGAAGGCCTTGTCAACGAAGTGGTGCTGCGCTCGCAGAGCCAGGCCGAATACTCGCCAAAGAACATCGGCCATTTCGGTCTCAACCTCCGCCGCTACGCCCATTTCACCTCGCCGATCCGCCGCTATGCCGATTTGATCGTGCATCGCGGACTTATTGCCGCACTCGGACTGGGTCCGGGTGGGCTGACGCAGGACGAAGCGGCACGGCTCGAAGATGTCGCGGTGCAGATCTCCGGCACGGAACGCCGCGCAATGGCGGCCGAGCGGGACACGGTCGACCGTCTGATCGCCGCCTATCTCGCCGAACGCGTCGATGACCGGTTCGATGCCCGCATCTCCGGCGTCACCAAATCAGGACTATTTGTCCAATTGCCGCAGTACGGCGCGGATGGTTTCATCCCGGTGTCAACTCTGGGCGGCGATTACTATATATACGATGAAACGGCTCGCTCCCTGTTCGGAGAACGCTCTGGCAAAGGCTACCAACTCGCGGACCGCGTCGAGGTCCGGCTTATCGAGGTGGCGCCGATGGCCGGCGCGATGCGCTTCGAGATGTTGACCGACCCAAAGCCTCTGCCGGGCTCCAAGCGGTCGTTTCACAAGGCCAAGGGCCGCGCCCGCGCGTCGCAATCGCGACCGGGTTCGCGCGGCAGGAGACGATGATGACAACAGCCATGGAAGAACAGGTTTTCGGCGGAGAACATCACTCGGGCCGGGCCGCACGCCCGCTGTGGACGGCGATGAAGCGCGGCCTGCTCGGCCGCTGCCCGCATTGCGGCGAAGGCAAGCTGTTTCGCGCTTTTACCAAGACCGTCGACACATGCGGCGTCTGCGGCGAGGAATTGCATCACCACCGGGCCGACGACCTGCCGGCCTACCTCGTCATCGTCATCGTCGGCCACATCGTGCTGGGCGCCTTCATGGGCGTGGAGGCGACGTCGACTTTGTCCATATGGCAGCACATCGCCATCTGGGTGCCGCTGACCATCCTTTTGTCGGTTGCGCTGCTGCAGCCGGTCAAGGGTGCCGTCATCGGACTGCAATGGGCCTTCTATATGCACGGCTTCGGCGGCGAGCACGACGTGATCGAGCCGCATCCCGGAGCCTAGGCCGCAGCCAAGAATGCTGCCTGGCGCAACATACCGACCGTGAAAGGCCACTTTCGCTTGCCAGAAGTTTCCGCTAGGTCCTGCGCATGGACGGTATGACCAAGGCGGAAGTCGACAGGATCGAGCGGAGCATGATCGCTCATAGCGGCCGGCCAATTCGCCCGCGCGACGCGGCAACCCTCATCCTGCTCGACCGCAAGGACGACGACGTACTGGTTCTGATGGGTCGCCGCCATGCCGGCCACGCCTTCATGCCGGGCAAGTTCGTCTTTCCCGGCGGCCGCACCGATCCGGCCGATAGCCGCATACCGGTCGTCGCCGCCCTGCACCCGAAGCAGGAAGCCAAGCTGATCGCCGGGCCGGGGCGCACAAGCGCCGCACGAGCCCGCGCCATCGCCCTGTCGGCCATCCGAGAGACCTATGAGGAAGCCGGGCTGCTGATCGGCCGCAAGGGTGCTTTCGCAACCCCCAGATCCGACTGGCAAGGCTTTGCCGAACACGGCGTGCAACCCTCTCTCGACATGCTGCGCTTCGTCGCGCGCGCCATCACGCCGCCCAACCGGGTGCGCCGCTTCGACACCCGTTTCTTCAGCGCCTGGCGTGACGACGTCGCGGTCGAGCTGCCCGGTGGCGGTCCGACCAACGAACTGGAAGAGCTGGTCTGGCTGCCGCTTGCCAAGGCCAGGGAAGCCGACATACCCGACATCACCCGAATGATCCTGGACGAGTTGGAAAAGCGCCTCGCCCATGATCCGCTGTTGCGTCCAGGCGGTCCCGTGCCCTTCTACCGGCTGGTCCGCAGGCGCTTCATCCGCGAACTTCTCTAGAGCAATTCCAGGAAAGTGTGACGCGGTTTTCCGTCCGAATTGCGTAAGATCAAACAGACAGAGTATTCAGCATCCATGACGGTCGATACCCAACCAAAGGGCGACGAGCGCGTACACTGGCTGCCGATGGTGGCGGCGATCTCGTCGATCAGCGTCGTCGGCATCGCCATCGGCCTCGGCATGCCGCTGCTCAGCGTCATCCTTGAAACACGCGGCCACTCGGCTTCGATGATCGGCCTCAACACCGCCGTCGCCGGCCTCGCCTCGATCGCCGGTGCGCCGCTGGCGACCCCGCTCGCCATGCGCTTCGGCGTTGCCTGGACCATGATCGCCATGATCGCCGCCGGCGCGCTGGCCTTTGTCGGCTTCCATTTCGCACCCGATTTCTGGATGTGGTTTCCACTGCGCATCGTGCTGCACATTGCGCTGACGGTGCTGTTCATCCTGTCTGAATTCTGGATCAGCACCTCGGCGCCGCCGCACCGGCGCGGCCTTGTCCTTGGCATCTACGCCACTGTCCTGTCGCTCGGCTTTGCCGCCGGACCGTGGCTGTTCGCTCATCTCGGCAGTTCCGGCTTCAGGCCGTTCGGCGTCATCATCGCGTTGGTGACGCTGGCGGCCATACCCGTGCTGGCAGCACGCAACGAGAGCCCGTCGATCGCCTCGGATGGCGAAACCAGCAATTTCCTGCGCTACATCTGGCTGGTGCCGTCGGCGACCGCTGCCGTGCTGGTGTTCGGCGCGGTGGGGACCGGCGGCTTTGCGCTGTTCCCGAT
>NZ_RZRR01000169.1:0-7899 GCF_003998555.1 Mesorhizobium sp. M7A.F.Ca.CA.002.09.1.1
GCACTGATACGACCGAAATGCGCAATTTTCCGGCGATCACCTTCGAATACAAGGTCGGCGGCAAGAAATTTCAAAGCTCGCGCTACAGCGTGAAGGAGAATTTGGGGAATTTCGAAGTCACCGAAACCCTTGCCCAGTTTCCCCGCGGCGCGGAGGTGACTGTCTTCTACAATCCGGCCGATCCGAGCAAAGCCGTGATCGAGCGCACCATGCCCGAAGGCGCCTTCAAGTTCATGATCCAGCTCTCGGCCGGGCTGGTGGTCGGCGCGCTTGTGCTGGTGTTTTCCGTCGGCGGCGTCCTGGAGGCGATCAGGCCGCATTTGCCCAAGCCGCAAAACCTCGGCGCGGGAGCGCTGCTGCTGTTCATGGGCCTGTTTGCCTTGCGCATGGGCTTCGTCCAGAGATCGCTGGCCGAGCAGGCGGCAAAATGGCCGGTCACTGCCGGCCGCATCGATAACTCGGGCCTGCAGGCGCTCCGAAACCATTCTGGCCATGGTCGCTGGCGCACCGTCTTCAAATCCCGCATCGTCTACTCCTATGACGTCGCCGGCCAGCGCTACAGCGCCGATCGTGTGACCTTCGGCGGAACCGTGACGGCTTCGTTGCCCGGCCTCGTCGGCGGCCAGGCACGGCAGTATGTCGAAGGCAGCAAGGTCGACGTCCACTATGACCCCGCCAACCCCGGCTCGGCGGTGCTGGAATGCCGGGTACGGGGGCTCTGGCTGTTATGGATCTGCTCGGCAGGCTTTCTCGGTGGCGCCGCCTTTCTGGTCGGCCTGGTCTGAGGCGCCGGACGCCTTCAACAGCGGACGAGCGGTCCGCTGTCGAAGCCAGGCCAGGTGAACCGCAGCGTGGCCCCATGCCTGACGATATGGATGACACGCGCGAACGGCTCCTCGATCGACGGGTCGGAACCGTAGCATTGGCTGGCATGCACCACCCAACCGGTCGAGCTTTTGCGAAATGTCGCCTGCTCGCAGCCGAGATCGGGGAACGACAGCGACGCCTGGTCCACTGTGAACACAGTCTCGCGTTGGATGTCGGGAGCCGCGTGGCAGTTCAGCCTGTCGCTAGACCATGTCCCAACATAAGGCGGCGCCGCCAGCGCGGAGCCACCGGCGAATGCGGATATTGCCGTCGTCATCACCAAACGCCGCATCACCACTCCTTCGATCAGTGCGCTCGACCATACAGGCTGGTGGGATTTTGCGTGGACAAGTTTTGTCCAGGAGCGGACAAACGCCGCCGTTCCGGATTTTGCTATGCTTTTGCGCGGATGATGCGACTGTGCGGGCCGACTCAACGCTTTCCCAGAGACATTGGATGATCACCCGCATACTGGCCTTTTTCCTCCTGGGCCTGCTCGGCCCGATGCAGGCGGCCTTGGCAAAAGAATGCCTCCTGAGTCACGCCACCTATCAGGAGCCGCGCTCGGGTGCCGTCGTGCAATTCCGGCCGCTCGCCAACGAGCCGGCGGCGCTGACGGCCGAAGTGTTTTCGCTGGCCGTGCCCAAAGCCGGCACGAGCCTGCCCGCCGACATCACCTGGACCAACGGCAAGAATTCCTTCCCGCTCGGCACCATTCGCCACGCCTGCACCGACGACGACCGGGAAGGCGGCCTGCAGGACGGTAGCGGATTGTGCAGGCTATGGGAGGGCCAGGTCTATGCCTTGACCGGCGGCGGCGCCGAGCAGTTGAATTCGCGCGAAGCGACACCGGCGCCGAGAGGGCTGCTCTTGCCCGGTTTCGGCGTGGCTTTCACCGAAGGAGCCGATTTCGCCAATGCCAATCCAGGCGGTTCGGCCTGGGACGCCTTCATTTTAACAGGATGCAGCGATGAATAGCGTGCGATCGACCATCTGGGCCAGTGCCCTGCTTGCATCCGCGACGATACCAGCCATGGCGGACGAGCCGGCGCCGTCGCGCCCGCCCATCGACAAATGCGCCTGGGAAAAATTGTCTGACAAAACTGTCGGGCTGGCCGCCTGGACGCAGCGCTGCGATTTCGGCTTCCGCCAGATCCATTTCGAATTCGCCGGCAAAGCGCTCGCCATCAAATACAGCGACGGCGGCGCGGCTGACCCTCTTGTCGAGGTCTTTGACATCAAGCCTGGCGAAACCGCCGAGGCTGCGTTGCAGCGCCTGTTCCTGGAAAAGACCGACAAGGCCGTCAGCGCCCGCTGTGTGCTGGCGCCTTACACCGAGGGCACGGTACCCGCCGGCGTCAAACGCTACACATTCAGCCCCGACGCCGCCTATGCGAAAGAGCTGAAAGCACTTGCCAGCTCCGACGAGATTCCCGAACCGCCCTGCGGCGACTGGGGTGAAATGCCTGACGGCATGCAGTATTTCGAGGTGCCCGCGGGTGAGGGGTACAGCCTGCTTTTTGTGCGCATCGGCCAGGACGAGCCATTGTTTGACGAGCAGACGCTACGCGTCTTGCCGAGGGGGTGAGAAGCGCTTTCTCGCCAGGTCAGGCGGATTCGGTCACCGCACCGATCCGCCGGTAGACGAATGCTTCTTCTCTCGAAGGAACTGTGGCAATGCGCTTGGCTTCGTCGATCAGCATTGCCATGCGAGCATGGATCGGCGATTTCGCGCAAGCCGGGTCCGTTGCAGCGGCATCGCCGGCGATCGCCATCGCCTGGCAGCGGCAGCCGCCCCAGTCGATCTCGCGCCGCTCACAGCCGCGGCATGGCTCCTGCATCCAGTCCGTACCGCGAAAGGCATTGAACGCCGGGGAATCGGCCCAGATCGAGGACAGCCTGCGTGGTTCGAAACGCTCGAAGCTGAGCGACGGGATCGTCTGTGCGGCATGGCAGGGCAGTACGGTGCCGTCAGGCGTCACCATGAAGGCGTCCCGCGCCCAGCCGCCCATGCACGGCTTGGGATAGATCGCGAAATAGTCCGGCGTCACAAAATCGATGTTGATGATGCCGGCCAACCGCTCCTGTGCCTCCGCGACGATCTCCGCCTGCCTATCGACCGCTTCACGCTCCGGCATCAGTTGATCGCGATTGGTTAACGCCCAGCCGGCATATTGCACATTGGCGATCTCGAGCCTCTCCGCGCCCAACGAAAGGGCGAGATCGATGAATTCCGGCACCTCCTCGATGTTATGGCGATGGATCGGCGCGTTGATGGTTAGAGGCAGACCGGCCGCGCGCGCGCGGCGTGCCGTCTCCAGCTTCTTTTCGTGGGCACCCTTGTGGTTGCCGATGCGATCCGTGGTCGCCGGCCGCGCGCCCTGAAAGCTCAGTTGCAGATGGTCTAGACCGGCTTCGGCAAATGCCTCGACACGGCCCTCGACGATGCCAACGCCCGCGGTAATCAGATTGGTGTAGACGCCGCGCCCCGCAAGCCCGGCGATCAATTGCTCGAGGTCGCGGCGCAGTGTCGGCTCGCCACCGGACAGATGCACCTGGAGCACTCCGAGATCGGCGGCCTCCGAGAACAGGGCGAGCCAGGTCTCTGTGTCGAGTTCGCGATTGGCCTTGAGCAGTTCGAGCGGATTGGAGCAATAAGGGCATTGCAGCGGGCAGCGATGCGTCAGTTCCGCCAGCATGCCGATTGGAGGGAGGAGGGGCGTGCTCATAGCCTCACCAGCAGCTTGTCCGACCATTCCTGCAGGAAGGCGATGACGTCGGTCGCCACGGCCTCCTGTTCGGCCTCATAATCGGCGGCAAGGCCGGCAATGATGTCGCCGACCGTGGACCGTCCATCGCAGCGTCGCAATATGTCGAGACTGACATCGTTCGGCCAGAATATCTTTTCCGGTGAAAGCACGGCGAATGCCTGCCGCAAGGGATCGTATTGTATGCGCACGTGCTTCGGCAGCGAAGGTACCGATCGCAACGACACCACAGCTCTTTCGCGCAGCGCCGTCATAGGGCTGCCTCGGGCTGGAAGGCGCCGGGCGGTATGTTTCCCCGCTCGCCATAGGCGTGTTGAAGCGCGTCAAGCATGGCCCAGAGTATATCGCATTTGAACACCAGTGCATCGATTGCCTGCTGCTGGCGCTCCGCCGTATCGGCGTGGCTGAGCACGTAGGCAAGGGCGAAGTCGGCGTCACGCGAGGCCTGTTCGGGCCGTTGCTTGAAATAGGCAAGCGTATCCTCGGTGATGTAGTCGTATTTGGCCAGCATTGCCGGCACCCGCTCGCCGATGATGAGTGGCGAAAACATCTCGGTCAGCGAGGACGCGACCGCCTCGAACAGCGTCCGGTTTGTGCAAAAGGAAAGGTAAGCGCCCACCGCGAAGCGTGTCGCCGGCAGTGCCAGCCTTTCGCTCTTCACGGCCTCGGCGTCCAGGCCGAGTGAAGTTGCCAGATACAGCCAGCGCGCGATGCCGCCGCTCCAGCCGTCCTCGCCGTCATGATCCTCGATCCGCTTGCGCCACGCGGCACGAAACGCTGGATCCTCGGCATGTACGAGTATCATGGCATCCTTGCGTGGGATGACCGCCTGATAGCAATAGCGGTTCAGCGCCCAAGCCTTCATCTCGGCCTTCGACAACGCGCCGCTGGTCATCCTGTGGTGAAAGGGATGACGATTGTGATAGCGCTCGGCGCCAACCTGCCTCAATACGGCTTCGAGAGCGCTCGTGGAGAGTCCGCCTTTGGCTGCATCGCGGAAGTCGCTCAAAATTCCATCTCCATACCGTCGTTTGCGATTTCCCAGCCTGCCGCCTTGACCGCCGCGTGCTCGGCGGAATTCTCGTCTAGGATGGGGTTGGTGTTGTTGATGTGGACGAAGACGCGACGGCCGACCTTCACATCGGCCAAGCCCGCAATCGAACCCAATTCTCCCGAGATCGCCAGATGCCCCATGCGCGAGCCGGTTTTCTGACCGACGCCGGCGACGATCATCTCGTCGTCGGTGTAGACCGTGCCGTCGAACAAAAGACAGGCGGCATCGGTGAGACGCGCGCGCAGCCGCGCATCGATGCGCGCGCAGCCTGGGATATAGAAGACGGAGCCGCGGCTGCCGATGCCGGCAATTCGGACTCCGATCGTGTCACCTGCGTCGGAGCTGAAATTGGCATCCGGATGGTCTCTATCCTCCAGATAGAGTGCTATCTTCCCGGGCACGGCAAAGGGCTCGATCATTACGCCGGTATCGCGGCCTTCTGCGTCGCAGATGGCCAACTCTTTCGCCGGCGGCAGGATGCGCCGCGGCACAAGCGCTGGATCGAGAACGTTGAAAATCGAATTCGCCTCCAGCGTCGCCAGAACCTGCGCCGTTGCATAGATGGCGAAAGGCTGCCGCTCGCGCAGGCTGAGCAGTCCGGCGATATGATCGACGTCGGCATTGGTCAGCACCACAGCGCGAATAGGTGTCGAGCGCAGCGGCGCATCGCCCGCAGGCTGTAATTCAGGTGTTGCAGCGATTTGCTGGCGAATGTCGGGCGAGGCATTGAAAAGAACCCAGCCCAACCCGTCCGCCGAGGCGGCGACACTTGACTGGGTTCGTGGATGCACGCTTGCCATGCCGTTGCGAGCCGCACGACTGAGACGGTAGTTGCAGTTCCATTGCGGAAAGCCGCCGCCCGCCGCCGATCCGATTATCCTCAAATGCATGAAAATGCCCGCGCGCCGGCTTCTCTGACCTGCAGGCAATTTGCAGTCACAAACGACAGTCCGCGCGCTTTGCGTGCGTCAAAATCTTTCACGGAAATCCCATGCGGCGAGGGGATGCGCGCCCCTGTCGCCAGGGACGCGCACCTCTGCGGCCTACTTCTTGGGAGTAATTTCAGCAGGCAGATACCGTGAAATTTCGAAGCCAGCGGCAACCTGACACATGGTCGGTTTTTTCCAGTTCTTCTTCATGACATTTCTCCTCTTATACCAGCCCGAAGGGACCGATCCTGTCGTTAGCCAACCATTGCAGGGCACCGACGCAATGGCTCGTCCATCAAGTTTCAAAATGGACAAATGAAACAATAGGTTTTGAAAAATTGAAAACAAACTATCGAGAATAATTGCAGTCCTTATTTCAATTGTTCGTTGCGTAGGGTTTTTTCTCCTCCAGTGGAAGGTTTGCATCTTCCCATCCATCGGCGCCGAGCGGATACCAGATCACTGAACTGTAGCCCCACTGGACGGCCCGTTTCGCCGCATTCCACGACATCCAGCAATTCGTCATGCAGTAGAACAGAACCGTGCGCGACTTGTCCGTCCCGGCCTTGGCCGCGAGGCCTTGGCGAAAATAGCTGGCGGTCTCCTGCGAAATAGCGCCGTATCCCACATTGGCCAGCCATATGCTGCCTGGAATGTCCTTTCTGACCTTGTCTCTCCATATCGTCCCTGCCGGCAAATTGGCCGGTTTGGGCGTGTCCGGCATCACGTCGAAGAAGATCGCCTTTTTCGCTCGCCACAGCGCTTCCGCTTCCACCGTCGTCACCACCCTCGCGCCTTGCAGCGTCCGCGGCACCGGCGCCCGATAGTCGTCCATCCGGAAACCGCTGGGTTCGGCGATGTCGCCAGCCCATGTCGGCTCGGCCAGACCCAGAAGGCTCGCGGCGACCAGCACGAAAATAGTCTCCCTTCCATTCATTGGGTAATCAGGTTGTCGTGTTCGTCGATCAGCGGCACGTTGTAGCTCAGCAGGATCCTGGTGATCTCCGCCTGGTTTTCCCTGATCACCCGGTTGAGCGTCCGCTTCCATTCCTGGTCCGACGGACGTACGCCCATGGTGATGCGGTAAGACATGCGCGAGCCGGTTTTTTCCTTCACCAGTGGAACGATCGTCACATCAGCTCCGAGTTCCTTGGCGTAGTAACCTGCCATCGGTCCCCACAGCACCGCCGCATCGATCTTGTGTGCCAGCATGTCCTTGATCATGACCTCCCCCATTGATGGGGTGACGCGCGTATCCACCGCAAGCGGATAGATCTTGGCGGTCCGCAGAAGCTTGTTGGCGGCCATGTTGGCGGTTGGCGGCGTGCTTTCAACGACGCCGATCGTTTTGCCTGTGAGTCTGGGATCCTCGATCGTTTCCACGCCTTCCATATCGTGGCTTTTCGGATGCACCAGCACATAGGCGGAGCGATAGTAGGCGTTGGTGTTCTGCACCAGCTCATCGCCTTGGGCATAGCCCATGATGATGTCGCATCGGTTGGCCCCCAACGTATTGCGCACGAAGCCGGTGATCGTGGGAAACCAGGTGTAGGAGACGGACTTGCGCCCGGTTTTCGCGGCAACCAGTTCGGCCAGCTTGTTTTCGAAGCCTTCGCCGCTCTTGTCGGTGAAGGGCATATTCGAGGGATCGGCGCAGACGCGCAGAATGTCAGGGTCGACCAGTTCTCCCGCCGCGCCAAGGCCGGCGCTTTGCGCATGCGCGTTCGACGGCAGCAAGGCGAGTGTGCCGAGGATCGGCAGAACGACGCGCAGCTTCAATGCATCGCGGCCGATCATGTCATCCACCCATGCAGGATGCTTCGGCATCCTTCGCCGCCTGGGCCTTGTCTTCGTGCTTGGGCGGCCTTCCGCGGGGCGCCGCGCCATCCGCGCGCGCGCGCAGATAGACGTAGAGATCGTCCAGGTAGCAATAGACGTTCTTGTTGTCGCCAAAGGCAGGCATGACGTTTTCCTTGCCGCCGCCGACATTCTTGCGGCCTTCGGCGACGATCGAGAGGAATGTGGCGTAATCCATGGTTTTCAAGCTGTTGACCAAAGCCGGCGCATAGCTCGAACCTGTCGCGTCCTGTCCGTGGCAGACATGGCAATCGGAATGATACCGGCGGTAGCCGCTGAACGTGTACCAATCGACGGTTCCGTTTTCGATCTTGTAGGTCGGATTTCCATCCGCATCCAAATACTCGCCGCCTTCTTCCTTTTCCGCCTTGGCTTTTTCCATGCTGTCGTCGGCCCGGGCGAGGCTCCAGCTTGCCAGAGGCAG
>NZ_RZRR01000016.1:0-18285 GCF_003998555.1 Mesorhizobium sp. M7A.F.Ca.CA.002.09.1.1
GTGTTGCCACCGTCGATCCTTGGATGGCCGTCAGGGCTGCAGATGAAATCTGCCGGCCGGCCAGAAGGCGTTTGGTGGAAACGACCATAACCGCTCGCAGAATCGCGGCCCCCAAGACAAGCGCGTCACCCGGGCTGACCCTGCTGATCCCGCCAGTGAGAATGCCGACACCGATGCACGCTATGGCAGCACTTGCCAAAATGCCCGTAGGTGGAAGTCGCCGTGATAGCCCATAGTCGATGCTCGGCGTGAAAATCACACAAAGCGATATGATCAAGGCCGTGTTCATTGCGCTTGTCGATGCAACGCCGTAAGTTTCAGCAATAAAGATGCAAAAAAGTATTGTTCCCAATGCGAAGCCGCGGATGAAATCGCCCCAGGAGACCAATGCGATCTCATGTCTTGCAGCCACTGCCGTAATGATCGTAGTAATCAGGAAGCGATAAAGAACAAGTATCGAAACCGGCGCGTAGAACAGTGCGCCTTTCCCGACCGGATAGCTCGCCCCCCAAACGAATGCGACTCCCAGCAAGGCTAGATCCACCGAGAAAGATGGCGTCCGTGTTTTCCTGACAGGTATTGGAGAACTTTCGAAAACGTCCACCTTCAAAGTTTCCTTTGTGTTAGCCATCCACCCCTGCTGCGAGGGTCAAACAGATCAGGTCGTTCAGCCTCTTGGGCGATCCGTGCCGCGGCGTACTTGTTTTTGGTAACGCAAGTGCCGTGCCGATTCGGAAAACCATTGCTAGACAACAACCTGGTCGCCTTGATAGTTCGGCGGTTCATGTCCATTGTTGTCAGAATGCCGACAATGACTTCAACTGCAGGGATCCTACCGGCAGGGCCTCAAGGCGAACACGCGGCTCCAAGATGCCGACACGATGGCTGGTTCAGCCATGCTTCGACAGTTGCCTGTTTTTTCAGTTCCTTTGCTGTTCGTGCGCTAACCGCAACGCTCCATACTAGTCTCGCGTGGCTGTCCCCGTGGGGTGGGCGGCAGAAAGCGATTAGGCCCGCTGAAAGAGGCGAACCGCATCCGAAGGATCGTAACCAAGAGAAGGACCTGAAGCGAGAGCGAAGGTTGCGGGAGGCCGCGGCGGGCCTAAAAGGCAATGCCGACCGCCCCAGGAAAGGCTGACAAAAACCGCAGCGGCCGACTGTCCAATAGGGTGCGCCGGGCCAGGGCGAGCCAAATGGCAGGGGCTGCCGGGGGACCCTAAGAAAAGCCTGGGTTCACGAGCACCCGGCGCGCGCCATCAGGCGGCCAGCTACTTGGAGGGCGGGTGTATCATGCCTGTTTGTCGGGCCGAACCAGATCCATGTGGCTGACGCCGAGGGCCAATGCCAGTTCATAGATCGTGATAATTGTCGGATTTCTTCGGCCTTTCTCCAAGCCGCTGATGTACTGCTGACTGAACCCGGAAATCTCCGCAAGCTGCTCCTGCGTCAGGCGCTTCCTTTGCCTGATCCTCTGCACATTCCGTCCGACCAACTTGCGCATATCCATGCACGCAAGCCAGCGGATCAGGCGGCTTGAGTTTATCAACTATAATATGTAATCCACATTTAGCAGGCACAGGGCTTCGCGGGTCCATTGGCCGGAGATAGAATTAGCGATGTTGCAGCCCAGATCGAACACGCCGTTCGCCGACGAGGTCCCCTGGTCGGACCGCATTACAGCCTACGACAAGGACCACTTTACAACCTATATGAGGCTCCTGGACGCCTCGGCCGACAACGCCACTGAAGAGGAAATGGCCAAAGTGATCCTCGGCATTGATCCGGCACGCGAACCTGAGCGCGCACGCAACGTTCTTCGCAGTCATCTCGACCGTGCAAACTGGGTGGTGACGAGCGGCTACAAGGATTTGTTCGCCAGTTGACGAAATGGGCGGTGCGGTCGCTTCGCTTCAAGCAACGAAGTCGCGCAACCGCCATGCATCGACGTATCACCACAGCGCGGATGGCCCAGCGCTTCGCTGTCTCATCATTTTGTCCTCCGCTCGCCAATGGCTGCTTCCCAGGAATGGGTGCGGCGGCGAATCATGACAGGAACGGGTCCGCCGTCTGAGCCGCACCGCATCCGAAGGGCCGGATGGACAACCTACTGAAAGCTCACAGCTGGCTAAGGGTTGCGGGACGCCGCGGCGGGCCTAGAAGGATGCGGCGCCACCTGCTGAGAAAGGCACAAAACAGAGCGAATTGCGAGAGTCTAACGACGCGCTAGGAGGCGCAGCGGAATGGTCGAGACGCCAGAGCCAAGAAAATCGGGGCTCGACCCACCGGCACACGGCACGCGCGGTGATGGGCGCGGGCGCCCACTACGTGCGCAGGCTCAACAGAATCTCACACGGATCAGCATCGAGGGCCGCAGTTACGTCGAGAAACTCAATGACATCGAGACGCCGTTCGCCACCCTCATATTTCGCCACGAAAGATTGCGGACGACCAAGCTTCTCAGCCACCTGCGCCTGCGTCAGCCCTTTGACATTGCGCAGTGAGATCAACTGGGCCAGAAACCGCTGGTGGCGGGGAGATCGAAGAGATTTGGGCATTTAGGTGAACCGGCAGGTAGAGACCGGCTCAGCGACTAATCCCCGTTTCGGATTATCCCATTTTGGGATATTCTGCCTTGGATCCAGCGATCAACATGCGAGGTTCGCGGCAGACATGAATCAATCAACGGGAACAGATAGGACTCAAAGCTCAACACTGCTCGACGAAGTCCCTTGGTCTGACCGTCTTACCGCCTACGACAGGGCGCACTTTACCATCTATATGAGGCTCCTGGACGCCTCAGCCGATGAGGCGCCCGAAGAGGAAATGGCCCAACTGATCCTCGGCATTGATCCGGCACTTGAACCGGAGCGCGCCAGGAAGGCGCTTCGTAGTCATCTCGACCGTGCGAACTGGATGGTGACGAGCGGCTACAAGGAATTGTTCGCCAGCTGACAAATTCGCAGTGCTCGGTCATAGAAGCGTTCCTGTGCCATTGGTCAGGCTGATCGGGGCCTGCACCACAGACGCGCCGGCAAAATGGACCCGGTGGCGAGCACAATTCAGTTCCCAGGAAATCGGGGTTTGGCAACTGTCCGAGCGTCTGACGTGATAGAAGGTTCCGCTCTGTCTGGATGGGTATTAGCCCGGAGCAGCACTCCATATCGTACCGGCGCTCGACGAAGGGTCCACCTCTTCGCTTTCAAGCCGCATAACCGATAGCCATCGCCCTAAGTCAAGGGTTAGAGATTACCGGCAGGCAGGTATGCAAGCGGGCCATCCTCGGAAACTATATAACCGCACGACTAGCTGTGAGCTTTCGGGAGGTTGTCCATTCGGACCGGACCGGGGAGACTGGAGTTACCAAGCTTCAGCACTCACCGGAGGGTCCGAATGAACATCCATAAGAATGCCCGTCTCACACCGCTGCGTCGAGAGGAGATGGCGCTGTCGGTGATAGAAGGCGCTTTCTCCAAAGCCCATGCGGCGCGTGTCTACGGCGTGTCGGCCAAGATCGTGGCGCGCTGGGTCGAGCGCTACAAGTCCGAAGGGCGGGCCGGCATGATCGACCGTTCCTCGCGGCCCGCCAATATGCCGCAGGCCACCGCTGCGTTGATCGCCGAGCGCATCATGGCGCTGCGGCGGCAACGTTGGACCGGCAAGCACATCGCCCATGAGGTCGGCGTCTCGCCCGCCACCGTTAGCCGGGTTCTCAAGCGTGCCGGACTGTCGCGGTTGCGGGATATCGAACCGGCCGAGCCGATCCGACGCTACGAGCGCGAGCATCCTGGCGAGATGATCCATATCGATATCAAGAAGCTCGGTCGTTTCGAGCGCATCGGTCATCGCATTACCGGCAAGCGCACCGGCAATGCCAGCTCGCGCGGCAGCAGTTGGGAGTTCGTCCATGTCTGCATCGACGACGCCTCCCGCATCGCCTTCTCGCAGATCCTGCCCGACGAGAAAAAAGAAAGCGCCATCGCCTTCCTCAAGGCGGCGGTGGCCTACTACGCCAGCCTCGGCGTCACGATAGCCCGCGTCATGACCGACAACGGCTCCTGCTACAGATCAAAGGCCTTCGCCAAGGCCTGCCGCGATCTCGGCCTCAAGCACGTCAGGACAAGACCCTATACACCCAAGACCAATGGCAAGGCCGAGCGCTTCATCCAGACAGCACTGCGCGAATGGGCTTATGCCATCGCTTATCCGACTTCAGATCACCGCGCCGCAGAGTTGCCGGTCTGGCTGCACAGATACAATTGGCACCGTCCCCACGGGAGCCTAAAGTCCAAAACACCTATCAGTCGCCTCGCTCTAACCGAGGACAACCTGTTGAGGCTCCACAACTAGCTCGTCAGCGACGACACACCCGCTCGAGCACCCATAGACTATGATCACCGGCGCGGACTGGAAGAATACGGCTGCATCGCCCGAGCCGGCGGAACAGAAGATCTCGGCATCCAGTCAACGCTCGATACAAAGCGCGCGATCGAATGGCCCGAGCACAAGGGGATCAAAAAGCTTCTCAGACAATTGAGGACCCTTCGGACCCCAAAAGGGCTATAGCCTGATTTTGGGTTCGCACGCCTAGCTTCTTCTTGGCATTGTCCAAATGAAAAGCGATCGTGCGTGGCTTGATACCCAAGATGCGGCCGGTCACCCAGGCTGAATTACCCCGCGCTGCCCACCTCAGGCACTCATATTCGCGGGATGTCAGCGAAACCCCATCCACTGTTCGATCGCTCGGCAATTTGCGGCGAACGCAACGATGAAAGCAGGCCGCCATCAGTTGAAGAGCTTGTTCGTACCGCTCAGCGACCCGAAGAAATACTGGACGAGGCTCATCGGCGGCAAAAGTAACCGCAGCGATGCGGCCGCGGAGATCGACAATTGGGATCGTCAAACCGCAGCAGATGCTGAATTGAGCCGCCTCATCGAATAGCTGCTGTTGAGCCGGCGACATTTTATCGCCTCCCAAATTCGATCCCCAGTGAAACGGGCAGCCGCCATTTCGAGCACGCAAGACCACAGGATCGAGTTTCTCATACTGATTTTCCAGATACTGTCTGGTCCAGCGGGGTGGATAGTTTGAAATTAACCTCGGTTTGCCGGAAGGCCGTGCTGGCAAGGAGAGGTAGGCAAAGAAGATTAGGTCAAGTCGTCCGGCCGCCTCAGCCATGGCATCCCGGAAATCTGCCTCATCGATACTCTGTGACAGTCTTTCAAGGAATGTCTCGAAAACAAGTGGCATGTGCCTCGTCATCGTCGCGCTCGATTCTTCCTCTTTCTGCACGCCTTCCGGCTGCGTCGTGTATGTCCCGACAAACGTGATTGAATTCGCGGGCGTCGCTGGGCTGACCGGGCTCCAGAATGCTGCCACACTTTCGATCTTCGTCGGTCATCCCAATCATGCTGGGCTCACCCGATGGGCGTCTGGCAGACGCCTCATGATCTCAACAGCTCAATCAGAGAATCTCCATGCATTAAATCATGACCGCCCCTGCACCGACCAAATCAGGAGAAATCATCCTGCGCTGACCAAAAGCCATCATTGACCCCAGCTTTTGCAGGAATTTGGGTCGGCATTAGCATAACAATTCGGATAGCCGCTCATCCCCCACCCGGGGCGCCGTGATCCGCAAAGAAGTGTTGCGATGCTTTCTTTTCTTTGATAGGCAAATCGTCTCAACAATATTAAAATGCCTTTCCTTGTGAACGGGGTGGCGTGTGAGTATCGTCCTTCTATATACCTGACGTGATAAAATTCACCGCAATGATTATGGCCCGCTGCAATGATGTAAAGGGCACGTCTAAGCTCAATCTGCATCGGAACGTGCAGATGACCTTTACCAGACCCTCGATCCCGCACGGGCCATAATGATACTGATTACGTGGGTCAAAAAGGGCGCCCTGCCGGCGGGGAGGTACACCCGCAGGGCGCGCCGCACAGAGGTCCTGGTCGTTGGGCAACAGGACAGCGGCGGCAGAACTGATTCGGTTACAAATCGTGACTGAAATAGCCCGGAGCATGCTCAAGATCAGATATCTGGAATTCAACAGTTTTGGGTCTGCTCGGCGCAGTAGCGCGCAGGGACATGCCTGCCTCCGGACTCGCTCCTTCGCGATCGCAAAATCATACGGCACCCTCGGCCTTCAGCGCGCGATAGGTGGTATCGACCGACTTTACCGTCGCGTCGACAATGATGTCGATCTCTTTTCGGGTAATGATCAGGGGGGGGGCATAACCGAGGATGTCGCCATGCGGCATGGCCCGTCCGATGACACCATTCTCAAACAGAGCAGCTGCAGTGCGCACCCCGACCTGAAGGTCGGGTTCGAATGGTATCCTTTGTTTTGGGTCCCGCATCATCTCTACGGCCGACAGGATACCCACTCCGCGAACTTCACCAACGATGGGATGTCCCGCCAGCTCGGCCTTCATCCGGTCTTGCCAATACGGTCCAACATCGCGGACATGCTCCAGAATATTTTTTTCTTTAAGCAGTCGAATATTGGCGAGCGCGGCTGCGGCACAAAGCGTGTGCCCCGAATATGTCCAGCCGTGGCCGAGTGCGCCGTGCTTCTCAGTTCCTTGTTCCAAAACCGACCAGACACGGTCGCCAATGATTGACCCGGAGATGGGGAGGTAGGCGGAACTCAAACCCTTTGCGATGGTCACGAAATCCGGACGCATGTTATACAGGTGGGAACCGAACTTCTCGCCGGTTCGCGCGAAGCCACAGACCACTTCATCCGCGATTAGAAGGATATCGTATTTGTCGAGCACCGCTTGAATGGACGTCCAGTACCCTTTGGGGGGCGGCACAATACCTCCTGTCCCAAGTACCGGCTCTCCGATAAAAGCTGCAACCGTTTCCGGTCCTTCGGCCAGGATCAAGGCTTCAAGCTCATCGGCACAGCGCCGGGAGAACGCTTCCTCGCTCTCCTCGACACGCGCCTGGCGGTAATAGTGCGGCGTGGTTGTATGGCGCACCAAATCCAGAGGCAGGTCGAAGAAATTGTGAAAGAAGGGAAGGCCAGTTAGGCTACCCGTGACCAATCCAGACCCGTGATAGCCGCGATTTCGCGAGATGATCTTTTTCTTTTCGGGCCGGCCAAGAATGTTATTATAGTACCAGACCAGCTTGATGTTGGTTTCGTTGGCATCGGAACCGGAGAGGCCGAAATAGACCCTTCGCATGTTCTGACCGAAATACTCGACCACGGCCTCTGCCAACAGGGCGACCGGCTCCGTACCTTGGCTGGCATAGACGTGCGCGAACGGCAATTCGTGTGCTTGCCTGGCAATGGCCTCGGCGATCTCCGTGCATCCATATCCCATGTTGACGCAGTAGAGTCCTCCGAAACCGTCGAGGCTCCTTCGGCCTTCGGTGTCCCAGATATAGACGCCTTCCGCACCGGCCATAATCCTATTTGGCGTTTCGCCTCGGCTGTGCTTGGCCAGATGCGTAGAAGGATGGAAGACGAAGCTTCTATCCTTCTCCCGGAGTTGCTCGGTTCCCAGATTGCTCAAGCGCATGTCCCTCTCCTCGCGATAAATTGGCGGAGGGCACTCGGCCAGCCACCTGTTTAGCAAATAGCATACCGGAAACGTCCCTTGAGTTTCTCGGGAATGCAGGTTATTCGCCGTGAAATTCGCGGGATCGGCCCGAATTGCCGTGAAAACTAAGGCGTCACCTTCGCCTTAGCCGAGGGTCGGGGGCGCGTCCTGCAAACACGAACAGCTTACGACGCGCATGCGCCCAGCATAGTGCCCGATTAGCGGGCGATATTGACGGATGAATAGCGCTCGGGACGCTGTTCCCGCCGGCCGCGCGAGGCACGATAGAGCGCCGGCGGCCATGTTCCGCCGAACTGCCGGTCATCCCTTACATTCTGACGGTCCGGATCGGTCTTGCCCTTCCCAAGGGTGGTAATGAGGTGATCAGGGGCAAAGCACATTCGCCTCGATCAGCAGGCAGCGGGTTCCGTGCCGCGGCACAGGCTCCAACCTGGTTGGCCAGCGCTGAGAGGCTGAGGTCGTGCCCTCGCGCATATTGATAGCTTTGGCGGTGCGGCGGCTGGTGCTCGGCAGACTTCTCGAAGGAGCATAGCCAGAAGGTTCGGCCCGGCAAAGACGCGCGGCGAGAGCTCCTTGCCATTGACATCTTGATTCGCAGCCGACCAGCGCCGCCAAGTTCTATCGTCAGCGTGTTGCCTTTCTTGCGATCGCAAATTCGTGGTTGCTGCGCAGGGCGAGCCGAGCTGCGGCTCGCAGGAGGGGGCGAGCCGACAGAATTGCGCGGCCTGAAAAGCTGCCTCCATCAATGCTGGCCGCTCGTGCAGTCTCGAAACGCTGGATCAAGCCTCAAACATCGAACAGCCGCTCCTTTTCCTCGCGAAACCAGCGCCCTCGCGCGACATGATCTTGTCTGACGATCCGACGCTTCGAGCGGGGCTCCTCTAATAGGTTGCACATGACCTGCAGCTTTCAGCCAAACTCAGCAAATCGGACGTCGTGCTCTTCTTATCATCGCTCGGCAAGCTCGGAACACGCTGGCGGACGTTGCTAAGGCTAGTCGCCGCCAGCGGATGGCGAGGATGTTTGGGCGGCTAAGTGCTTTTAGGTGGCGATTATAAGCCGAGATCGCGATAGGTGCTTTCGCCATAGCTCCTGGCGCCATCGCCACGCTGAGCGTTTGAAAGCCGATGAAATTCGCTCGGCCAATTGGCTAGCGCGTGCTTGATGGCCTTCATCTTGAACGGCACGTGCACAACACATTTGTCCCTGATGATAGGCGGACAGCTCACATCTTGTTGCCGCGAGCCGTTAAGGTTTGCTGCGATTATCGGCAGACCTAGATCAAGAGCCAATTCCATTTCCCAGCGCACGAAGCGAAAAAGGTTTTTCGTCTTCTCACCGATCAGGACAAGTACCTGGCTCGATCCATTCATTCTGTTGCGAAGATTGCGTTTAACATAATCTTCGTCCTGTGCTCGGCTCGTCATATTGTCCAGATCGTGAGCGTTCGCGAATTCAAAACTCACATTCTCGCTGGCGTTCCACCCTTTCATAAAGCGGTATGCCCAAGCGTCTTCATCGCCGTCAAATATTACATAGGTCGGATCGCTGTATGCCATTGTTGTCTCTTAGTTGTTTTGACGAGCAACCCACTGGGTGTGCTCCCGTGAGAAAGCCAGTTCGGCTTCGTTCACCGCGGCGGAGAATGCCTCATCCGAGTTGGCGTCCGTAATAAGGTCGGCAGTCAAGCCGATCTCGTGAGCTGTCAACGTGTAAGCCGATGCCAATTCGTTAAATTTCTTGATCTGGGTCCACCCAATAAGGGAGGCGGCGATGACAATTAGCGGCTCGGTCGGCCAGCCTGGCATCGCGGGGTCAGCGATGCGTACTACGATGAACGAGAATCCCAGAGCGTATGCAAAAATACCAAGGCCCATCCAGACTTTCGCGGACCTCTTGTTCGAGCGCGCCTTCTTCTCGTACCACTTCCGTTGGTCGCAGATTCGTCTCTGCAGATATAGGTCTTTTCTTTCTTTTAGCGGGGAGTCCCTTATCGACATCATCTGGTCGGTTGTTTGGGGGGATGCTGAATCGGTGCCGCTCAACGCGCTACCAAGGTGACGATTGCTATCAAGGATACCTTCCATGAGCTTTCGAAAATCAGCTCTGGCGTCAGCGGCGCGCGCGTCATCGAACGGCTGTGCTCGCATCGCGAAGCGCCAAGTCAATGTCTTCACCGACTCTGCCAGAGCTCGAGCCTGATACCAGACCTGCTCGGGCTTTGTGACCGACCGGAAAATGAGGACTCCCATTGAGCAAAGAAATACCGCAGCATAGACACCGAAATAGGCTTTTGATGGCGACAAGTCCAAAGAGAGCACCGACGCTAAAAAAAGAAGAACGTACTCTGCCCGGATCAGGCGCAGAAACGTCGCCTGCTGCTCGTTGGATGCCACGTCGGCGCTATTATAGAGTCCAGGATATTTCATTTTTGAAGCACACCAGTCTATTTTGTGGCGGTAAATTCTTTAAGCCAGGATTTGGCAAACGTGAGGTTAGCAGTCGAGCTTACAGAGCCTATTCTTGAGCGAGGCGCGGTCCCTCTGTTCATAAACAGGAATGCAGGTCCTGTCCCATCAATGTAAGGGTATAGGCCCAAAAATTCTTGCCCGGAGAATGTTTCCGAAGAATTTTTTGCCACGGGCAGAACCGCTACCGCGGTCCGAAACCCATCGAAAAAGCCAAGCTCCCAAGGCATCCATCTGGATCCTGGAGAATTGTTTGAATGCACATAGATTAGCGTCTTTGACTGCCTCATACGGGTCCGCAGCAACTCGGCGGTGGCCGAGGAGACTTTTGTGCGGTCCAGTTGTGAATCTTCGACCCAATCTACGTAAGCAGTGAACCCAAGCTCCTCGAAAATTCGCTTCACACCGAGAACGATCTCTGCGTCCTTGAAAGAATGTGACAGAAAAACGTCGAATGACGATCTGGCTGTAGCTGCGGCCGTCTCTTCCTTTAGAACGATCGATGCGGCTCTATGTCCTCGACTGGCATTCGCAACTCTTTTCAGCTCTGCCTCGGTCAGTAGCACTATTCAAATCCCCCCATGATCTGTTCGCAATCTATGAACTTGACGCCCATTCGATTAAGCGACCCTTGTCTTGTGAAAACTGGCACCATGCTCTCCAGCCGGTAGCGCAACCTCCACCTTCTCAAAGACCACGTCGGGTGGCAGGAGTGACCGGCCTTGTCACCCACCTACGCGATCCCGGCACAGCCATGCTCCTCGCTTAGAAGGCTGCGGAGACCAGCAATGTCAAACAGGACAGACGATCTCCTAATCTCGAACAGCAACGAACTTAGGACGTAAAAACGCGATCTCCGAATGTCCGCAGGCGTCGAGGGCCGGGTTGGTCGCCAAGGCCGAGCGGGCCAGCTTGCACTCCCGCTACCCGTCGGCTTGCCAAACCCTCGCTGTAGATTTCGCCCCCTACACGGATGCGCTGACCGCGACTAAGCTCAATCGCCACTGATCGCCAATCCAGGGCGAAAGTTCCCCCCTTGAAGTAGCGGTAGAGGCATTTTTCGGCACTTCGCATCTTAGATATGGACGCCTCCTCAACCAGGCACGATCCGGTTTGGCTTCTCGCCGTAACCGTGCTGGGCAAGTGCGTCCGATGGCTGCTTCGATCCTCTCCTGGAATAGATCGGTTCCAGATTGCTCAAGCGCATCGTCCTTGCTCGCGATCAACTGGCGGATAGCGCTCGGCCACCTTTTTCCAGCAATTAGTATACCGCAAATGTCCCTTGAGTTTCGTCGGAATGGGTGCCTTTTGCCGACGAATCTACGGGATCCGTGCCAAACGCCGTTGAAACTTAGCTTTTGGGTTACCGTTGCCTCAGGGCGGACAAAGGTATCGGTGAATTGGACTTCACTGGTTTCGTGACGACAAGGCTATAGTATTGATCAATCCCCAAGCCTGCCTGCAGCAGTCCCTCCATGAAATCCTGATAGGCGGCCATAGAACGAGATGCGACCCGCATCAGATAATCCACGCGCCCCCCAATTGCCCAGCAGTCCAGGATTTCCGGAATGTCTTGGATAGCAGTTTCGAAGTGTCGTTGGTCCTCAAGACGATGACGATCCAGCACGACCTCCACCATCACAAAGATCATGCCGCCGATGAGGGCAGGACTCAGCCGCGCATAAAATCCCTCAATAATCCCCGCGGCCTTGAGTGCTCGGAGCCGCTCCGAACAGGCGGACGCCGAAAGATGAACTCGTTTTGCAAGCTCACTTTTTGAAATCCGACCGTCTGCCTGAATTTCGGAGAGGATCCGCAGGTCCCAACTGTCGAGTTGCACGGGATCGGGTTTCGACTTCATAACCTATGCTCTCAGCGATGACATCGCGTTGTGTGCCGATCAATTCTATCATCAATTGAAACGAGCGAATGTAGCAGTGGAAGGCATCCGTTCCAGGCCCGAGATGTGCCAGAATGGGGTACGAAAATCAGCTGAGGGTGAGCGATCCGCTGAGAAAAGCTGCAGAAGTAATTTGGCTATCGCCCCAACGCCCAACGGGGCAATGGTGCAGCTGGAGAGAATAGTCGGCGGCGGCGGAGACCATGATAAATAGATAACCGATTTTCTTGAATCTCGCTGCCGTACTTGATAGACGCGCGACTGCATTCGACCCTCGATCGCATGGACGGCATACTCAATGCAGTATTCACTCGCACATTCAACTATTAGGGTGAATTGAAGGCCTTGCTTGGCCGGCTCGCCGAGGCGCAGGGCACCGCAAATGCCGCTCGTCTTATGGCTTGCCCGATAATTTGGCGCTCGGGTCTGGCCGAAATCGCCCAACCGGAAAGACTCAAACACCGATGTTGCGTGCGATGCTGTCGGCTGCCATACGCTTACGCCACTCAAGAGGCCCGGAATTGTGAATGGAGTTTCCCTCAACATCGACAGCCATGACGACGGGCATGTCCTGCACATCGAATTCATAGATGGCTTCCATGCCCAGGTCTTCAAAGGCGACAATCCGCGCCGCCTTAATCGACTTTGAAATCAGGTACGCAGCGCCACCCACTGCAGCAAGGTATGGCGTTCTGTGTCTTACAATCGACGCGATGGCCGCCGGTCCCCTCTCCGCTTTGCCCACCATCGCGAAAAGGCCGGTTTCGGCGAGCACCTTGTCCGTAAAATCGTCCAAGCGGCTGGAGGTTGTTGGACCGGCGGGTCCAACGACTTCATTCCTCACTGCCCGGACGGGACCGACGTAGTAGATCACGCGGCCCCTCAGATCGACTGGGAGCGGCTTGCCGGCATCAATCAGTTCGACCATTCGTTTGTGGGCAGCGTCACGGCCCGTCAGCATCTTTCCAGAAAGCAGGAGCGTTTCACCGCAGCGCCACGATGCCGTCTCTTCCTTCGTAAGCGTATCTAAATTGACCCGCCGGACGCCGGCTGGGTTCAATTCGTCGGCTCCGATGTCGGGCCATTCGCGCAAATCGGGCGGCTGGAGGCTGATGGGTCCAGAGCCGTCCAAAGTAAACTTCAGGTGCCGGTTGGCGGCGCATTGCGGGATGAGCGCCACAGGCTTGGACGCTGCATGAGTAGGATAGGTCGCAACCTTGACGTCAACGACTGTCGTCAGACCACCAAGGCCTTGGGCGCCGATACCAAGCGCGTTGATCCGCTCATAAAGCTCAATCCGCAGCCCCTCTTCTGCGCTTGACGCCCCCCTTGCGATCAGTTCCGCCATATCTATGGGCTCGTTCATGGCCTCCTTGGCCAGCAGCATCGCCTTTTCAGCGCTACCACCGATGCCGACAGAGATCAGTCCAGGTGGACACCACCCGCTGCCAAGGGTCGAAACGGTATTGACCACCCAGTCGGAAACGGAGGCGGTGGGATTGAGGGTGGTAAAACGTGCCTTGTTCTCCGACCCGCCGCCTTTCGCGGCGATGGTGATCTCAATCTGGTTACCTTGCACCAGGTCGACATGGACAACTGCCGGTGTGTTGTCGCGGGTGTTGACCCGTCTAGCGAGGGGATCCGCAACGATCGATGCCCGAAGGGGATTGTCCGGATCGAGATAGGCTTGACGTACGCCCTCATTCACAAGATCCGCGAAACTGGCTGTTGACTTAATGCGGGCATCCATGCCGACCTTTGCGAAGACAACCACAAGTCCGGTGTCCTGACAAATCGGGCGCCGCCCAAAGGCCGCCATGCGGGAGTTCAGCAGAATCTGACCTATGGCATTCTTCGCCGACGGGCTCTGTTCTCGCGTGTATGCGTGAGAAAGAGACCGGATATAATCTGGAGGATGATAGTACGAGATGTACTGAAGGGCGTCGGCGACGCTCCTTGTGATGTCGCTACCGGCCATGGTCCGTGTTCTGTTTCCCACCGGATTTTATCCAAATGAACCGAGGCCATTGACCATTTTCAGAATCTGGAAGCTTCGCACCCCCTGCTCGCCGCCTTCATATCCATAGCCGCTTTGTTTGACTCCTCCATAAGGGGCATCAGCGGAAACCCCTTTCAGGTAATTCACACTAACAGCGCCCGCAGAAAGACCGCCCACAAGCCTCTGTTGCGTATCGGCCGCGCCAGTAAACAAGTAGGCGGCCAGACCGTACTCCGTGGCGTTGGCTTCATCGATCGCCTCTTCGATCGTATCGAAAGGAGCCACGGTGAGAATTGGTCCGAACGGCTCTTCATGAAGCACTCTCGCTTCCTTCGGTACGCCAGTCAGGATGGTTGGCGGCCAGTAAAACCCCGGTCGGTCAAGGGGGATGCCACCGGTCTCGATTTGGGCGCCGCCCTCTACCGCATCTTTGGTCAGGCGTTGCATGGCCTCGATTCGCCGCGCGTTTGCCATGGGACCCATCTGCGTTGCAGGGTCATCCGGTGGACCGATCCTGATTTTTCGGACCGCCTCCGTCATCCGGAACAGGAATTCCTCATAGCGGGATCGGGCGACAAGAATCCTGCTGGGCGCATTACAACTCTGGCCCGCGCACTCGAATTTGTATTCCGAAATAGCCGGTATCGCCGTTGCCAGGTCGGCATCTTCGCACACAATAACCGGGGAATGTCCACCGAGCTCAAGGATGCAGCGCTGCAGATTATTCGCGGCCAGTGTGGCCAGCTGTTTCCCAACAGCGGTCGACCCCGTGAACGTCAAGACTTTGACAATTGGCGAACTGAGCAGATGCCGTGATATATGCACAGGAACACCGAACACCAGGTTGACCACGCCTTCCGGTATCCCTGCTTGACGCAAAGATTCCACGACATGGACAGCCACGCTTGGCGTCTCTTCGGCCCCTTTGAGGATCACCGGGCAGCCTGCCGCCAGCGCGGGGGCGAGCTTGCGGGCGATGAGAACGGCTGGATAGTTCCACGGCGTAAAGGCAGCGACGACACCGAGGGCCTCCGGGACGATCATCCTGTTCGGACCCAACGGAATCGGGGTCGACAACTCATCGGCATGCCGGCCATTCCATTCCAGCGTTTCGACTGCGCGCGCGTACTCTCCTGTTGCTTCGGCAATCGTCTTTCCCTGTTCGGACGACAGGTCCCTGGCTGCGGCGCCAGCTTTCTCAGCCAGATTGCTGGCGGCAGAGACGAGGATCTCGCCACGCTCTTTGGCGGGGCGTGAGGACCACGCCTTGCGGCTGCGTTCTGCCGAAGCAAGAGCTTCATCCAAGTCTGGAACCGTAGCCGAGGCCACTGAGGCAAATACCTTCTCCGTCGCCGGGTTGATCACCGGCAAAGTGGCTCGGCTACCACCGGCTCGCCATTTGCCATTAATGAAGAGCTCGTAGCTCCTGGCGTGGGACATCGCGGGCTCCACTTGTGATTCTGGCCATGCGAGCGCCGTTTCAATTTTCGAAGCCGCTGAGCTCGCTTGAGCCAGTTTCATCGCGATGGTCGCAGCGGGTCAAATATCGATTAGTGCCTAAATCCATCTGGAATCCAGATCGATCTGTTCCGACAGGAAGGAAGTCATGCCGTTGTTTACAGATCGATGGTTCTCAGGTCGCGTCAGGAGCCGATGCTACCCAGCCCCGGCTCTCAATCAATTCTCTGGCGACCTTCGGAATGAGCTTGCGGACCGCAGAAACGGCCGCAGAACGCTCATCTTTGGGATTTACAGCAAGCACCACGGAGCGGGTAATTACCGGATCGACTATCTTGACCGTCCGGACCAGCCCTTGAGAGGCTTCTTTCTGAACGGCAGACGGGGCGAGAATAGAATGCGCTTTTCCCTCTACGACCATGTTGATGATCGTTGAGAGCGAGTCCACTTCAAACTTGACGTCCATCGCGCAACCGTGTTGTGCGACGACATCAGCCACCGAACGCCTGACATTGTTGTTGCGCATGGGAACCGCCAGGGGGAATGCATGCAGGTCGGCCAGAGATATCGCATCTTCAAACGGTGGCTCGCCGGACGGAACCACCAGACAAAGGTCTTCGCGCGCTAGCACAGTCATTCGCCCCACACTGTCCGCAGTGCGGTACAGAACCGCCAGATTGAAGCGTCCAGCCGCCATCCATTCCTCTAGCGGTCCCGTCATACCCTCGACCATCTTGAGGGACACCTTGGGCAGTTCGTGTCTTACCGTCTCAAGCAGCGGACCGCTCAGGACGCGAGCAGCTCCAGACGGAATGCCAATAGTCACCTCCCCGGCGGGGGAAGCGGCTGTGTTGGTCAATTCCACCTCGGTAATTCGAATTTCTTTGAGAATCGCCCGCGCCCGCTCCAGGAGTTTGGCTCCTGACGCCGTCACGCTCACGCCGGTCCTGTCGCGTATCAGCAGCTGAGTGCCGAAGCCTTCCTCCAATTGGCGCACATGCAGACTCAGCGCACTCTGGGCGACATTCAGAAAGCCAGCGGCCTTCGTGAAACTGCCTGCTTCGACCACGCCAACAAAGTATCTTAACTGCCTGATTTCCACGGGTACTCTTCCGAGGGCGGACTGCAATGATGTAATCTATCTCGAAATGTGATGGCGCGACAGCAATAATTGCAGAGCGACATGACGCCTAACTGTCGTGTCATCTCAGTGTGGTTTGACCAAAACCGTAACCTATGTGTCCAGAATGGACCCAACCCGCCGAGGCTTCAACCGGCCAACTCGGCGCCCTGATCCATGGAGATGATTTCTCGGACCCTTCGAATAACCGGTAGATCGACCATCTTCCCGTCCAATGTGAACGCGCCTTTGCCTTGCGCCGTCGCATCTTTTTCGCCGCGAGGACACGACGGGTCCCTCGAGTTCTTGTGCGCTTGGTGAAAAGCCCCATCGATGTTTAAATGGATCGCCTGCGGCCCCACGAAGTTATCATTGTCTAAGAATCGCCGATGCTTCCTATCGAGCCGAGACTGCCGCATGGGGAACAGAACGGAAAGGTTCGGCGTCAAAAGCAGGTCGAGTTCTGGGGCACCGCCAACAGCTGCACTGAAGTCTTCAGTACCAAGCGCCATTGCAACCAGCGGCGCTAACAAGATGGGAAAGGAGGTCATTGCTATTGCCGCTGGCGGACTTCGGCCGGCCACCCCATTTCCTCTTCCGAGAGGTGAATTGTCCAACCAACCCTGCTGACTAATGACGAGCATGATCGTATCGTCAACGTGTCACAGAATTGCTTGCAAGCTCACGGCCTCAGCTGGGCCAACGAACATTGAACTCCGTGGACGAAGCCTGGACCCGTCGTCATCCAAGTCAATCCGCGCCTCGATGAGGGGACAGATCCTCAATTGGTTCAGCTGGCTTGCAGTATTGCACCTAGCAGTCACGGCGAGGACTGGGATTTGCGAAGAAGGCATTCTCGCAGTGCGGCCGTACGGTACCTCATTCCTGGCACACTGGATTAGATCGCTGGCGACATTAAGATCAGGTGTGACCGAGGTGAAATTTTATGTCGAAAACCTGAAGGCAGGGCGTCAGGCAGGGCGATTACAGAGATCCTATCGGACATGTCATCGCAGTTTCATCCACCATTGCTCGACCGAGGCGACACTCATCGTCCCATCAACCTAATCCATTGGTCGATCACGCCGTTCACGACCCTTGGCGAAGAAGGAATCAGCAGCCCCTAGGCTCAATTGGAAAGCGGGGCGGGGTCCATACGTATCTTCGTTTCCGGGCACCTCATGCTAATGAAGCCGCGACAACAGGTTGGTTATGCACCCAGGTGCTGGCCAATCCGGCTTGACTGGAAAGTTTCATACCCAGGCCTGGCACAGGCGAGCGTGATGCCGCTCTCGCTATGTTGGACCGCAGACGCCGCGACGGCGCATCGACTGGCGCTGGCGAAGCCTAGGACGCGCCAGTCAAGGACCTGCAAAGAGCAAGATCACGCCGCGCGTTGCCTTCAACGCCCATTTGAGCAGAAAGCAACAAGCCTCGCGTATAGCGATCGATGACCGCACGAAGCGCCATCCGGGCTATGATCTCAGTCAGCACTGCCCTAAGGGGTCAGAGGAGGGTTCGGTCAGTCAAGACCTCAGACGGCATGGCCAAGGTCAAGCTGCGAGGATGTGCCACCGCGGGCGCGGCATAACTTGGCGGGCTACAATTTGGTTCGCTTGCCCAGGCTGCTAGCAGCGCCGGTAGTCGGCCGCGCCGGACTGGCACCTACGTCTGGTCCATGAACGGTTGCTTTAGCAAAACCGAAGTCCTCGCCAAAACTCTTCGCCGACGTGCGACGACCGCGCCGGTGCTCGTTCCGGG
>NZ_RZRR01000170.1:0-7894 GCF_003998555.1 Mesorhizobium sp. M7A.F.Ca.CA.002.09.1.1
ACCATGAGGTGCTCAACTTCCCCGACCCGGTCTACGGCAGGCAATTGCAGGAGCTCGCCGTACCCGGCCTGCCCGGTGAAGGCAGGATGCATATCGACTATCAGGAACGTAAGGTAGAGCTGACGGACGGCGCTGTGATCTCCTTGCGCAAGCCGAGCTATTCGGTTGACGGCCTTGGCTACGGGCCGCTTGACCCACGCACCACACTGTCGCCGCGCCTGACCCCGCCGATGATCGGCCTGGGCCTGATCGAACAGATCGCGCCGTCTGATATTCTCGCCCAAGCCGATCCGGACGACAGGGACGGCGACGGCATTTCCGGCAGGCCGAACATCGTGCGCGATAGCCTGAACGGGGAACTGACGCTCGGCCGCTTCGGCTGGAAGGCGCAGACCGCGTCGATCCGCCAGCAGGCGGCGGATGCCTTTGCCGGCGACATCGGCATCTCGACGCTCGAAGAGCCGAGGCATTGGGGCGATTGCACTGCTGCGGAGGCAAAATGCCTCGCCATGCCGAACGGCGTGCAGCAGCGTCTTGGCCCGGTCGAGGCGCCGCCGCCGGTGATGGATCTCGTCACCTTCTATTCGCAGAACCTGGCCGTGCCGTCGCGCCGGGACCTCGACCGGCCGGACGTGCTCGCGGGCAAAAAGACATTCTACGAGATCGGCTGCATTGCCTGCCATACGCCGAAATTCGTCACGCGCCGCGATACGCCCAATAAGGCGCAGGCCTTCCAGTTGATCTGGCCCTATTCCGACTTCCTGCTGCACGACATGGGGCCTGATCTGGCCGATGGCCAGGCCGTGGGCGATGCGACGGGCAATGAGTGGCGCACGCCGCCGCTGTGGGGCATCGGCCTGACCGAGACAGTCAACGGCAATTCCTTCTTTCTGCATGACGGGCGCGCGCGCAGCCTGGCTGAGGCGATCCTGTGGCATGGCGGCGAGGCGCAGAAAGCGCGCGACCGTTTTGCCGCCGCTAACGCGACCGAGCGTGACGCATTGCTCAAATTCCTGGAGTCACTGTGATGTTCAAGCGTTCTGCATTGTTTTTCGCTCTTCCGCTGGCCCTGCTGGGCGTTGTCCCTGCGCCGGCGGCGGTCAAAGCCTCCGACATCATCCAGCGGGCGATCGATGGCTTCGTCCGCCCGGCCTATGCCGGCCTGCACGAGCATGCGGAAGCCTTGACCGGATCCATGCGCAAGCTGTGCGTCACGCCCTCGCAAGGAGAGCTCGATGCCGCACGCGCCGAATTCTCCGCCACCGTCTATGCCTGGTCGTCAGCCGAAATCATCGGCTTCGGGCCGATCAAGGAGAACAACCGGCTGGAACGCATGCTGTTCTGGCCGGATCGCAAGAGCATTGGCCTGAAGCAGGTGCAGGCGGCGCTGTCGGCGAAGGATCCAACCGCCACAGATCCGGCACAGCTGGCCGGCAAGAGCGTCGCCATGCAGGGGCTGGGCGCGCTGGAGTTCGTGCTTTACGGCGACGGCGCCGATGCACTGGCCGGCAAGGATGATTCCTACCGCTGCGCCTATGGCACTGCTGTTGCCGGCAACATCGAAACCATGGCCGGCGAGGTCAGCGCCGCCTGGAACAAACCGGACGGCTTTGCAGCGCTTTGGGCCAATCCGGGGCCGCAGAACCCGCTCTACCGCGACGGCAATGAAGCGGTGACCGAACTGGTCGGCGTCTTCATCAACGAGCTGGAAATGGTGCGTGACGTGCGCCTGAAAGGGTTTTTCGGCGGCAAGCCGGACGCGGACAAGCCGAAACAAGCGATCTATTGGCGCTCGCAAAACACCACCGCGTCACTGGCCGGCAATCTCTCCGGCATCGATACGCTGTTCCAGGCCTCGAAACTTGGCGACGCCCTGCCGGCCGATGCGCGCTGGATGGCCGAAGCGATCCACATCCAATTGGTCAACGGTGTCGCCACCGCCAAGGCCGTCAGCGGTCCAATCGACAAGGCGCTTGCCGATCCGGCATTGCGCGACAAGCTCGATCATTTCGCGCTGATCACCTCCAGCCTGTCGACCCTGATCGGGACCAGGTTGACCGCTGAATTCGGCCTGACCGCAGGCTTCTCCTCGCTGGATGGGGACTGAATTGAAAACCCCGCTGATAGATCGCCGCGATTTCCTGAGAGCTGCAGGCGTTGGCTTCATGGCCGCGATGGCGCCATCGGCCTGGGCAACGACGCTTTCGACCGACGCCGTCTTCGCCACCGCTTTCGTCAAACGCGACGGCAGCTTTGGCGCTGCCGTCCTGTCCGAGGCCGGCAAAGTCCTGCATGCGATCGATCTGCCCGATCGCGGCCACGATGTCACCTTCGATCCCATATCGAAACGCTCGGTGGTCTTCGCGCGGCAACCCGGCACCTTTGCCGTGGTTTTCGACCATTCGGGCCGTGATGCGCCGCTGACCATCGCCAGCATCGCCGGCCGGCATTTCTTCAGCCATGGCGTGTTTTCGGCCGACGGTGCGCTGCTCTATGCCACCGAAAACGACTTCGACAACGCCGCCGGCGTCGTCGGCGTCTACGATGCGCGGGCGAAATTCAGCCGTGTCGGCGAGTTCCCGACCTATGGAATGGGTCCGCACGAGCTTCTGCTCCTGGGCGATGGCAGGACGATTGCGGTAGCAAATGGCGGCATCGAGACCCATCCGGATTACGGCCGCGCCGAGCTCAACATTGCGACCATGAAGCCGTCCTACGTGCTGATAGACCGCGTCACCGGCGACCTCATCGAGAAGCACGAATTGCCGGCCGCACTGCATCAGCTGTCGATCCGCCACATGGACACCGATCCGTCCGGCACGGTCTGGTTCGGTTGCCAGTACAGGGGCCCGGGCACCGATCGTCCGCTGCTGGTCGGCCGCGCGGTGCGCGGCAAGGAATTGCAACTGCTCGACATGCCGCAGGACGTTTTGTCCGGCTTCCGCAACTACATAGGCTCGGTCGCCGCCAATCCGGCTGCCGGCACGGTCGCGGTCTCCTCGCCGGAAGGCAACTCGCTTGTCGTGCTCGATGCGGCCAGCGGACGGGTCGTCGCGAACAGCGCGCTGGTCGAGGTCTGCGGCGTGGCTCCCGATGGAACCGGCTTCATGGCCACCACCGGCGCTGGCGAGATCGTCGAGGGCAGTGGTGCGACACGCTCCGAACCGGACTATGTCTGGGACAACCACATGCTGCGCATCGAGCAGGCCGCATAGGCCACAAGCGAAGCCGCTTAACGAATTATGCACTATCCCCTTGCGGTGGCGGGCCGTGGCGGGCACAGGGAATTGTCTTTCGAACCGGTTGCTTCATGAAATTGCTTGCCATCGACTGTGCCGCCAACCTCTGCGCCGCTAGCGTCTATGACGCGACGGCGAAGCGGGAGCTCGGCCGCTCGGTGCTCGATCTCGGCAAGGGCCATGCCGAGCAGCTGATGGCGGTCATCGCCGAAGCGCTGGAGGCAGGCGCAACCGACTATGCAGGTCTTGGCGCCATTGCCGTGTCTGTCGGCCCCGGTTCCTTCACCGGTCTGCGGGTCGGCGTCTCGACCGCGCGTGGCCTGGCGCTGGCGCTGAAGATACCGGCAATCGGAGTGACGACACTGGAGGCGCTGGCTGCCGAAGCAGCGACGGCATTTCCCGGTCGCGCCGTGCTGGCGGCGCTGGATGCCGGCCGTGAGGAGATCCACGCGGCTTTTTACGACGAAAGGTTAGTCTTGACTTACGGTCCGGCCGTGGCCACGCTGGCCGACGTGGTGGCAATGGCGAAGGCAACGTCTCTGGTGCTTGCCGGCACCGCTGCAGCGCTCATCAGCGCATCGGCCGGGCGCGAATTCGATGTCGGCCCTCGGACGGCCACCGCCGACATTGTCACCTACGCCCGCCTGGCTGCCGCCAAGGGCGCGGGCGAACGGCCGAAACCACTCTATCTGCGCGGCGCCGACGCCAAGCCGCAGGCCGGGTTCATTCTTTCAAGGATCAGACCATGATCCCGAAAAGTGGAAGCCGGTTTTCACGGACAACGGTTCCCGTTTGTCCAGAGATCATGGTCAAACAAGAAAACAAAAATTAGATGCGCATACCTTTTCTCCAATCACGCCGCCGGGACTATGCGCTCGAGCCGCTGAGGATCGCCGACAGTCCGGCGGTCTCGCTGCTGCATCGCGAGGACTTTGTCCGCCCCTGGACCGATGGCGAATTTGCCGCCTTGCTCGAACAGGACACCGTGTTCGGCTATGCCGCGCGCGAAACCGGACAGGGCTCCAAGCCGCCCGTCGGCTTCGTGCTGGCGCGGCTTGCGGCAGGCGAGGGCGAGATCCTGACCGTCGCGGTGGCGCGATCGCATCGCCGGCAGGGGTTGGGCTGGCAATTGATGGACGCGGTGTTGCGCGAACTGCACGCGCAGCGCGCCGAAGCGCTGTTCCTCGAGGTCGACGAGACTAATGTCGCGGCGATCGCGCTTTATCGCCGGCTGGGCTTCCGCGAGGTCGGCAAGCGGCCGAATTACTACAGGTCGGCCGAACACGGACCGACCGGCGCGCTTGTCATGCGCCGCGATCTTCGCTAGCGAGACGGCCGGGATGGGGCGATGATCAAGAAAATCAGGATTTTCCTGGCGCTGGGCCTCGTTGTCGCCGGTTCGCTGGTCCTCGTGCCGTTACAGATACTGTCGATGAAGACCGGCTGGTGGCCGGAAACCTTCATCCTCAAGATCTGGCACAGGCTGATCATCAGGGCGCTCGGCATGCGCATCCATGTCAAGGGGACGCTGTCCGACAAGCGCCCGCTGCTGGTTGCGTCCAATCACATCTCCTGGACCGACATCATGGTGCTCGGCTCTTTTGCCGACGTAAAATTCATCGCCAGGGCTGATATGGAAGGCTGGCCGCTGATCGGCATGCTTTCGAAGCTGCAGCGTACCGTGTTCATCGAGCGCGAGCGCAAGCGTTCGTCGGGCGACCAGGCAAGCGAGATTGCCAGCCGCATGGCCAAGGGCGATGCGATGGTGCTGTTTGCCGAGGGCTCGACCGGCGACGGCAATATGGTCCTGCCGTTCAAGAGCACGCTGTTCGGCGCCGCCTCGATGGCGATTTCGGAAGGCGCGGCGGAACAGGTGTTCATCCAGCCGGTGGCGATCGCCTATACGCGTCTGCACGGCGTGCCGCTCGGCCGCCGGCATCGCCCGCTTGCCGCCTGGATCGGCGATGAGGATTTGATGCCGCATCTCAAGGTATTGCTGGCGGAGGGCGCGCTCGACGTCGAGGTGCATTTCGGCGAGGCAATCGCCTTTTCCAAGGGTTCGAACCGCAAGGAGACGTCGAAACTGATGGAAAGCCAGGTGCGTGAGATGATGCAGGCGGCGCTTGCCGACCCGCGGCCGAGCCGCTAGCCCCGGCATGCCCTTGCTGGCGCGGGCCGAGAATCGTCTGTTTTTTGTCACGGAAAGGCGTTAGAAGCCGCCTTATGGACTTGAACACGATAGAAAGCGACGACATCGGCACTATGGCTGGACAGCCGGCAGTGCTTTCCACGGCAGCGAAAAAAGTCTTCATCAAGACCTATGGCTGCCAGATGAACGTCTATGATTCGCAGCGTATGGCCGATGCGCTGGCTGCCGACGGCTATTCCGCGACCGATGCCATTGGCGAGGCGGACCTGGTGCTGCTGAACACCTGTCATATCAGGGAGAAGGCGGCCGAAAAGGTCTATTCCGAGCTCGGCCGTATCCGCGACATGAAAGCCGAGCGTGCCCTGGCCGGCCGCGAGATGCTGGTCGGCGTCGCCGGCTGCGTGGCGCAGGCCGAAGGCGCCGAGATCATCCGCCGTTCGCCGGCCGTCGACCTGGTCATCGGCCCGCAGACTTATCACCGGCTCCCCGACGTGCTGGCGCGGGTGCGCGGCGGCGAAAAGATCGTCGAGACCGACTACGCCATCGAGGACAAGTTCGAGCATCTGCCGCAGTCCAAGCGCGCCGAGGTCATCAAGCGCGGCGTCACCGCCTTCCTCACCGTGCAGGAAGGCTGCGACAAGTTCTGCACCTTCTGCGTCGTGCCCTATACCAGAGGCTCCGAAGTTTCCCGGCCGGTGGCGCAGATTGTCGCGGAGGCTGAGCGCCTGGCTGAAGCCGGGGTGCGCGAAGTGACGCTGCTTGGCCAGAACGTCAATGCCTGGCATGGCCAGGGCGAGAACGGCCACGAGTGGGGCCTTGGCCGCCTGCTGTTCAGGCTGGCCGAAATCCCCGGGCTGGCGCGTCTGCGCTACACCACCAGCCACCCGCGCGACATGGATGACGAGTTGATAGCGGCCCATCGCGATCTGCCGGCGTTGATGCCCTATCTGCATCTGCCGGTGCAATCGGGCTCCGACCGCATCCTCAAGGCGATGAATCGCCGGCACACGGCGAGGGATTATCTGGCGCTGCTCGACCGTATCCGCACTGCCCGGCCTGACATCGCGCTTTCCGGCGACTTCATCGTCGGCTTTCCCGGCGAGACAGAAGCGGATTTCGAGGCGACCATGGAGCTGGTGCGTCAGGTGAATTACGCCTCGGCCTTCTCCTTCAAATATTCGCCGCGCCCCGGCACGCCAGGCGCCGAAATGGCCGATCATGTGCCGGAAACGGTCAAGGACGAGCGCCTGCAGCGGCTGCAGGCTCTGCTTGTGAAGCAGCAGCAGGACTTCGGCTTGAGCCTCATCGGCAGCACCATCGACACGCTGATCGAGAAGCCCGGCCGCCAGGCCGGCCAGAAGGTAGGCCGCTCACCTTGGCTGCAGCCGGTTATTGTTGATGAAAAGGCCGGCGAAATCGGTGACATTATCCAGGTGCGAATCACGAAGACGGGCTACAACAGCCTGTTCGCCGAATTGGCCTGAGGGTCTCGGCAGATGAGGAGAGACGGTTGAGCGCAGCAGAGCTGAAGAACCTGCCCCCGGTACCGGCATCTGGGGCTTCTGACATGGCGCACATCGTTCTGACTTTCGACAACAACAAGCTTGCCAGCGCCCTCTATGGTCAGTTCGACGAAAACCTCGCCCGGCTCGAGCAGAAGCTTGGCGTCGACATCCGCTCACGCGGCAACCAGCTGACCATCAAAGGGTCCGCTTCTGCCGCCGAGCAGGCGCGCCGCGCCCTGGACAATCTTTACGGCATTCTCCAGAAAGGCGTCGATATCGGCCAGTCCGACGTTGACGGCGCCGTGCGCATGGCGATTGCCGCCGACGATCAGTTGACCCTGCCAACGCTGGAACGCAAGGGCAAGGTCTCCGCCGCCCAGATCGCCACCCGCAAGAAGACGATCTATGCCCGTTCGCTCAACCAGGACGCCTACATGCGGGCGCTTGAACGGTCGGAACTGGTGTTCGGCATCGGCCCGGCCGGCACCGGCAAGACCTACCTGGCGGTGGCGCACGCGGCGATGCTGCTCGAGCGCGGCATGGTCGAGCGCATCATTCTCTCGCGGCCGGCGGTCGAGGCCGGCGAGCGGCTGGGCTTCCTGCCCGGCGACATGAAGGAGAAGGTCGATCCCTATCTGCGGCCGCTCTATGACGCGCTCTACGACATGATGCCGGCCGACAAGGTCGAGCGCGCCATTGCCGCCGAAGTGATCGAAATCGCGCCGCTTGCCTTCATGCGCGGCCGCACGCTGGCGCATGCCGCCGTTATCCTCGACGAGGCGCAGAACACCACGCCGATGCAGATGAAGATGTTCCTGACGCGTCTGGGCGAAAACTCGCGCATGATCGTCACCGGCGATCCGACCCAGATCGACCTTCCCTCGAACACCAAATCGGGTCTGGTCGAAGCCTTGCGGGTGCTGGACGGCGTGGCGGGCGCGGTCACCGTGCGCTTCAACGACGGCGACGTGGTTCGCCATCCGCTGGTGGCGGAAATCGTC
>NZ_RZRR01000171.1:0-7877 GCF_003998555.1 Mesorhizobium sp. M7A.F.Ca.CA.002.09.1.1
CGCCACCGCCGTTCTCGGCTCCCTCGACATCGTGTTTGGTGAGGTCGATCGCTAAATGTCAGTCCGCCGTCTCGCAGAAGCCAGCGTCCAGCCAGCATCCTTCGCCTTCAACCGGGCGAATGCCGCGGCTGCGAAGCAATGGATCAAGAAGTACCCGAAGGGCCGTGAACAGTCGGCCATCATCCCGCTTCTGATGATAGCACAGGAGCAGGAAGGCTGGGTGACGAAGGCGGCGATCGAGACGATCTCCGACATGCTCGGCATGCCCCGCATCCGCGGGCTGGAAGTCGCGACCTTCTACACGCAGTACCAGTTGAATCCGGTCGGCACGCGTGCGCACATCCAGGTCTGCGGCACCACGCCCTGCATGCTGCGCGGTTCGGAAGCGCTGATGGATGTCTGCCGCTCCAAAATCCATCACGACCAGTTCCACACCAACGACAAGGGAACCTTGTCTTGGGAAGAGGTGGAATGCCTCGGTGCCTGCGTCAACGCGCCGATGGTGATGATCTTCAAGGACACGTTCGAGGATCTGACGCCGGAACGCCTGGCTGAAATCATCGATCTCTATGACGCCGGCAAGGGTGCTGCGGTGGAACCGGGGCCGCAGAATGGCCGCACCGGCTCGGAGCCGGCCTCCGGCCTCACCACGCTGAAGAGCGAAAAGGCGATCCTCAAGTCGACCCGCGACAGGGAAGCCAGGGAGGCGGCCAAGGCCGCCAGGGCGGCACCCGACGCGATCGTCGCAGCGCCGGTGCCGGCGCCGGCCGCGGCCCCTGTCGCACCGTCCAACACCAGCAAGCCGAAGACCGACGCCCCTGAAACCAGCCCGGCGCTGAAGACGCCTTCAAAAACCAAGGTCGCGCCGGCGGCTGAAAAGGCGGCGAGTGTTGCCGCTCCACTGCATTCGGCCGCCAATGCCAACAAGGCAGACTCCAAAGTCGAGCAGGTTTCCAAGCAGCGCAGTGGCCCCATCACCAAGGCCGAGCCGGCCTCCGCCTTCAAGGCGCCAGAGGTCAAGGTACCGGCCGCCAAGCCGGCCAAACCGTCGCTCGGGGACAAGAACCGCCCGGCCGGCATCGACAGGCCGGCACAGGTCGATGACCTCAAACTGATCTCCGGCGTCGGCCCCAAGATCGAGGGCATCCTGCATACGCTGGGCATCTTTACCTTCGCGCAGGTCGCGTCGTGGAAGAAGGCCGAACGCGAGTGGGTGGATGGCTATCTCTCTTTCCAGGGCCGCATCGATCGCGACGACTGGGTCAAGCAGGCCAAGGCGCTCGCCAAGGGTGGCGTCGCCGAATACATCCGCGTCTTCGGCAAGAAGCCGGTCTGAGGGACGAAAAATGCTCGGGGATAAAGACCGCATCTTCACCAATATCTACGGCCTGTTCGACAAGTCCTTGGCCGGCGCGATGGCGCGCGGCGCCTGGGATAACACGCCCGGCATCGTCGCCAAGGGCCGCGAGTGGATCGTCAACGAGATGAAGGCGTCGGGCCTGCGCGGCCGTGGCGGCGCCGGCTTCCCGACGGGCCTCAAATGGTCGTTCATGCCCAAGCAGAGCGACGGCCGGCCGAGCTACCTGGTCATCAATGCCGACGAATCGGAGCCCGGCACCTGCAAGGACCGCGACATCCTGCGCAACGACCCGCACACGCTGGTCGAGGGCGCGCTGCTTGCCGGTTTCGCCATGGGTGCGGTTGCCGCCTACATCTATGTGCGCGGCGAGTTCATCCGCGAGCGCGAGGCGCTGCAGCGCGCGATCGAGGAGGCCTATGAGGCCAAGCTGATCGGCAAGAACAACACCTCCGGCTACGATTTCGACATCTACATGCACCACGGCGCCGGCGCCTATATCTGCGGCGAGGAGACAGCGCTCCTCGAAAGCCTCGAAGGCAAGAAGGGCCAGCCGCGGCTGAAGCCGCCATTCCCGGCCAATGTCGGCCTCTATGGCTGCCCGACCACGGTCAACAATGTCGAATCGATCGCGGTTGCGCCGACCATCCTGCGCCGCGGTGCGGCCTGGTTCTCGTCCTTCGGCCGGCCGAACAATGTCGGCACCAAGCTGTTTTGCATCTCCGGCCACGTCAACAATCCGTGCACGGTCGAAGAGGCGATGTCGATCCCGTTCCGCGAACTGATCGAGACGCATTGCGGCGGCATTCGCGGCGGCTGGGACAATCTTTTGGCGGTCATACCGGGCGGCGCTTCGGTGCCGCTGGTGCCGGCCGAGCAGATCATCGACGCGCCGATGGATTTCGACGCGCTGCGCGACCTCAAATCCGGCCTTGGAACCGCGGCTGTCATCGTCATGGACAAGTCGACCGATGTCGTGAAGGCGATCGCGCGGCTTTCCTACTTCTACAAGCACGAGAGCTGCGGCCAGTGCACGCCATGCCGCGAAGGTACCGGCTGGATGTGGCGGGTGATGGAACGGCTGGTGCGCGGCGAGGCGCAGAAGCGCGAGATCGATATGCTGCTCGACGTCACCAAGCAGATCGAAGGCCATACGATCTGCGCGCTGGGCGACGCGGCGGCATGGCCGATCCAGGGCCTGATGCGGCATTTCCGCGGCGAAGTGGAGCGGCGCATCGACGAGTTTTCGCGCAATGCGCACCGGGCCGAGCCTGTGATGGTGGCGGCGGAATAGAAGAACGTTTTACGCGGACGAAAGTCCGCAGCGAAGGGCGGGGCGAACGACGAAACGACCAGGAGAACTCTATGGCGCCGTATTCGAACCCGCTGATGCCCAATTTGGACCAGATCGAGCAGATGAACCAGGACTTGACCAGGATGATGCCGAAGGAGATGGCCAGTGCCGTCAACCTTTTCGTGCATCCTGTGGCGGGTGCGGCCGCGATGTCGGCGCTTGGCCTCGGGCTTGCCAATCATGCTTTTGGCGTCTGGCTGGGCGCGTTTTCAGGCGCGGCAGAAGCCTCGCAACGGCTGCTGCAGCCGATCGTCGATGATTTCGAGGCGCGCGTCGCCCAGTTCGATGAACCGAGTCCTTCCTCCACCAAGGCACGGGCAACGGCGAAAACAATGATCGCCGAGGCGCAGTCCTTCGCGCAGGAAGTCACCGATATTGCCGCCAAGGAAGCCGCCACCATGACGCCGGTGGCAAATGCCGTTCCCGCAACGGGCGGCGTCGGCGATGCGCTGTTGCCCGAGGATTTCAGGCAGCCCAAGGCCATGGAGAAGCCGGCGAAACCGGCGGATCTCAAGGCGATATCCGGCATCGGGCCCAAGCTGGAAAAGGTTCTCAACGGCCTCGGCATCTGGACGTATGCCCAGATCGCGGCATGGACGCCGCAAGAGGTTGCCTGGGTCGAGGACTATCTGTCGCTCGGCGGCCGCATCGGCCGCGACGATTGGACAGCTCAAGCGGCGGCGCTCGCCGTCAAGAAGTGAATGAAGTGCTCGACGTGGTCTCGACCGCGTCCGGAAAAAGAGATTGCGGGAACTCCGCAGGGGTTTGAGGCGAATGGCAAAGCTCAAGGTCGACGGGAAAGAGATCACTGTACCCGACCACTACACGCTGCTGCAGGCGGCGGAAGACGCTGGCGCGGAAGTGCCGCGCTTCTGCTTCCATGAGCGGCTGTCGATCGCCGGCAATTGCCGCATGTGCCTGATCGAGGTGAAGGGCGGGCCGCCCAAGCCGCAGGCTTCCTGCGCCATGAACGTGCGCGACCTGCGTCCCGGCCCGAATGGCGAGGCGCCGGAAATCTTCACCAACACGCCGATGGTCAAGAAGGCCAGGGAAGGCGTGATGGAGTTCCTGCTGATCAACCATCCGCTGGATTGCCCGATCTGCGACCAGGGCGGCGAATGCGACCTGCAGGACCAGGCGATGGCTTTCGGCGTCGATTCCTCGCGCTATCACGAGAACAAGCGCGCGGTCGAAGACAAATACATCGGACCGCTGGTGAAGACGGTGATGAACCGCTGCATTCACTGCACGCGCTGCGTCCGCTTCACCACCGAAGTCGCCGGCATTTCCGAACTGGGCCTGATCGGCCGTGGCGAGGATGCCGAGATCACCACCTATCTCGAACAGGCGATGACCTCGGAGCTGCAGGGCAATGTCATCGACCTTTGCCCGGTCGGCGCGCTGACCTCGAAGCCATTCGCCTTCCAGGCGCGGCCGTGGGAGCTGACCAAGACCGAATCCATCGACGTGATGGATGCGGTCGGCTCGGCGATCCGCGTCGATAGCCGGGGCCGCGAAGTGATGCGCATCCTGCCGCGCGTCAACGAGGCGGTGAACGAGGAGTGGATCTCCGACAAGACCCGCTTCATCTGGGACGGCCTGCGCACGCAGCGCCTTGACCGCCCCTATGTGCGCAAGGACGGCAGGCTGGTTGCTGCCAGCTGGGCCGAGGCCTTCGCCGCGATCAAGGACGCGGTGTCGAAGACGGCGCCCGAAAAGATCGGCGCTATCGCGGGCGATCTCGCCGCCGTCGAAGAAACCTATGCGCTCAAGCTGCTGATGGCTTCGCTCGGCTCGAAGAATACCGATTGCCGCCAGGATGGCGCCGCACTCGATCCGGCGCTGGGCCGTGCGAGCTATATCTTCAACCCGACCATCGAAGGCATCGAGCAGGCCGATGCGGTGCTGATCATCGGCGCCAACCCACGTTATGAAGCCTCGGTGCTCAATGCGCGCATCCGCAAGCGCTGGCGGACCGGCAATCTGCCGGTCGGCGTCATCGGCGATGTCGGCGATACCCGCTACGATTACGAACAGCTGGGCGCCGGGCCGGATTCGCTTGGGGATTTGGCCAACGGCAATGGCAAGTTCTTCCAGACGCTGAAGAAGGCGACACACCCGCTGATCATCGTGGGACAGGGCGCGCTGGCGCGTGCCGATGGCGCGGCCGTGCTCGGTCAGGCGGCCAAGCTCGCGGCCGCCGTCAACGCTGCTCGCGCAGACTGGAACGGCTTTGCCGTGCTGCACAATGCGGCCGGGCGCGTCGGCGGTCTCGATCTCGGCTTCGTGCCGGGCGAGGGCGGCAGAAACGTTGCCGGCATGCTGGGCGAAATGGAGCTCTTGTTCCTGCTCGGCGCCGACGAGATCGACATGGCCAAGACCGGCGGCGCCTTCGTCGTCTATATCGGCACGCATGGCGACCAGGGCGCGCACCGCGCCAATGTCATCCTGCCGGCGGCCGCCTACACGGAAAAATCGGCCACCTATGTCAACACCGAAGGGCGTGTGCAGCAGACCAACCGCGCCGGCTTCGCGCCGGGCGAGGCGCGCGAGGACTGGGCGATCCTGCGGGCGCTGTCGGATGTGCTGGGCAAGAAACTGCCGTTCGATTCGCTGCCGCAGCTGCGCGCCAAGCTTTATGGCGAATACCCGCATCTGGCCCGTATCGACCAGGTCGCGGCCGGCAATGCCGAGGATATCGCCGAGGTGGCGAAGCTCGGCGGACGGCTGAACAAGGGCACCTTCACCTCGCCGGTGAAGGATTTCTACCTGACCAACCCGATCGCGCGGGCATCGGCCGTGATGGCGGAATGCTCGGCACTGGCCAAGAGCGGCTTCAAGCAGGCGGCGGAATAAGCATGGACACTTTCTTCTCCTTCTACGTGCTGCCGGCGCTGCTGATCCTGTTGAAGTCAGTCGTGCTGATCGTCGTTCTTTTGATCTTCGTCGCCTACATCCTCTACGCCGACCGCAAGATCTGGGCGGCGGTGCAATTGCGCCGTGGCCCGAACGTCGTCGGCCCCTGGGGCACGCTGCAGGCTTTCGCCGATCTGTTGAAGTTCGTCTTCAAGGAGCCGGTCATCCCGTCCGGCGCCAACAAGGGCGTGTTTCTGCTGGCGCCGCTGGTGTCGGCCGTGCTGGCGATCTCGGCCTGGGCGGTCATCCCGGTCAGCCACGGCTGGGCGATCGCCAACGTCAATGTCGGCATCCTCTATGTCTTCGCCATCTCCTCGCTCGAGGTCTACGGCGTGATCATGGGCGGCTGGGCGTCGAACTCGAAATATCCGTTCCTCGGCGCGCTGCGCTCGGCCGCGCAGATGGTGTCCTACGAAGTCTCGATCGGCTTCGTCATCGTCACCGTTCTGCTCACCGCCGGCTCGCTCAACCTCACCGATATCGTGCTGTCGCAGCATGATGGAATTGGTACGCGGCTTGGCCTGCCCAACACCTTCCTCGACTGGAACTGGCTGGCGCTGTTCCCGATGTTCATCATCTTCTTCATCTCGGCGCTGGCCGAGACGAACCGCCCGCCCTTCGATCTGGTCGAAGCCGAATCGGAACTGGTCGCCGGCCACATGGTCGAATATTCGTCGACCCCGTTCCTTTTGTTCTTCCTCGGCGAGTATGTCGCCATCGTGCTGATGTGCGCGCTGGCCACCATCCTGTTCCTCGGCGGCTGGCTGCCTCCGTTCGACTTCGCGCCGTTCACCTGGGTGCCGGGCGTCATCTGGTTCGTGCTGAAAGTCTGCTTCGTGTTCTTCGGCATCTCCATGGTGAAGGCCTTCGTGCCGCGCTACCGCTACGACCAATTGATGCGGCTTGGCTGGAAAGTGTTCCTGCCGATCTCGCTGTTCATGGTGGTCGCCACCGCGGCCTTCCTCAAGATCACGGGGTTTGCGTGATGTCCGCTCTTTCCCAAGCCGCCAAATCGCTGCTGCTGCAGGATTTCGTCAGCGCCTTCTTCCTGTCGATGCGCCAGTTCTTCGCGCCGAAGGAGACGATCAACTATCCGCACGAGAAGGGGCCAACCAGCCCGCGCTTCCGCGGCGAGCATGCGTTGCGCCGTTACCCGAACGGCGAGGAACGCTGCATCGCCTGCAAATTGTGCGAGGCGATCTGCCCCGCGCAGGCCATCACCATCGAGGCCGGCCCGCGCCGCAATGACGGCACGCGCCGCACGGTGCGCTACGACATCGACATGGTGAAGTGCATCTATTGCGGCTTCTGCCAGGAAGCCTGCCCGGTCGACGCCATCGTCGAGGGGCCGAATTTCGAGTTCGCGACGGAGACGCGCGAGGAACTCTACTACGACAAGGACAGACTGTTGGCGAATGGCGACCGGTGGGAGCGCGAGCTGGCGCGCAACATCTCGCTGGACTCGCCCTACCGCTGATATTTGACGCATGGACGGGGCGAGGGGCCTCGTCTAAGGACACAACGAAACTTGCGGCCTGAGGCGGCAAACATCGAAACAGGACGGTTGTCCTGTTTGTACAGGAACCCGGGGGATCCCCAATGTTGAGTGGACTAGAGGCGGCCTTTTTCTACCTCTTCGCCTTTGTCGCGGTGGCATCGGCGTTCATGGTCATTTCGTCGCGCAACCCCGTGCATTCGGTGCTGTTCCTGATCCTGACCTTCTTCAACGCCGCCGGCCTGTTCATGCTGACCGGCGCCGAGTTCCTGGCGATGATCCTGCTCGTCGTCTATGTCGGCGCGGTGATGGTTCTGTTCCTGTTCGTCGTCATGATGCTCGACGTCGATTTCGCCGAACTGAAGAGCGGCGCCCTGCAATATGCGCCGATCGGCGCGCTGGTCGGGCTGATCCTGGCGGCGGAGCTGATCGTGGTTCTCGGCGGCTACACCTTCGCGCCGCAGCTCGCTTCGACGGTCTCCAAGCCCATTCCGGATCTTGCCACGCGGACCAATACCGCCGCGCTCGGCGACATCCTCTATACGGACTACCTCTACTACTTCCAGATTTCGGGCCTCGTGCTGCTGGTCGCCATGATCGGCGCCATCGTGCTGACGCTGCGCCACAAGCCAGGCGTCAAGCGGCAGTCGATCGCAGCCCAGGTCGGCCGCACACCGGCGACCGGCATGGAAATCCGCAAGGTCAAGACAGGCGAGGGACTCTGAGATGGTTGTCGGCATCGCACATTATCTGAC
>NZ_RZRR01000172.1:0-7866 GCF_003998555.1 Mesorhizobium sp. M7A.F.Ca.CA.002.09.1.1
GTTCTGTTCCGGCTTATGATTGCGTCCCTCGCGCGCCAGCTCGTCGGCCGCCTGGGATATCTGCGCTTCAAGATCCTCCATCGAAGCCGCGATATCGAGGTCGCCGCTGCCGATCTCATTGCTGAGGTCGAGATCGAGCGCCTTTTCCAGTTCCCTGGCCACTTCGCTGTCGAGAGTTCTCGTCGTCGGTTTCTTTGCCATGCCTTCGCTACCCTGTACTAGCTGCCGCGGGCTTATAATTCTGTTTGTCTTGCCCCGCGCAGGAGGCTGAAAATGGACCCCTCGTATCGTAATGACACAGGGGGGTAAAGAAAACATGCATTCCGCGGGATACGTAAAACTTTAAATATAAGGTTAACGGAACTGTGATTTGGACGCCGCTTTGGCAACATTTTTCCGGGCCATTCATTAACCCGTTGTCCATTGGATTCGCCTAGGTTTTTGGGCGAGTCGAAGAAACGGAGTTCGAGTTCATGCGTGGCGAAAGCGGCATCGCCTTCTCAATGCCCGGGGGAGATGTATCCGGACCAAGACGGTCACGGCCGGTCGATTTGGCACACCTTGCCCGCCAGACAATGGGTGACCGCAGCCTTGAGCAAGAGGTTCTGGCGCTATTTGTACAGCAGGCGCTGTCCGTGCGTGACAGAATAGTCGACGCCGATATCAAGGACCGGCTTCTGCTCGCCCATGGATTAAAGGGTTCGGCACGGGGCGTGGGCGCCTTTGCCATCGCCGATTGCGCCACCGAGATCGAGCACCGGCCGGAAGACGGCCAGACGCTCAAGCGGCTTGGTACGCTGATCGACGAAGTGCGCGATTTCATCGCCGCCATCAACCGCTGAATCCGCGCCGAATCCGATTTGCGGAAAAACGTCATCGGGCGGCGCTTTCATGCGGCAGTTGACTTGTCAGCCGGAGTGATTATCTCGGCTGCAACTCCCTTCAGGTGACAAATGACCAAGCTGACTTTCATTGCCCATGACGGCACGCATTTCGACATGGACGCCGAGAACGGCTCTACGGTCATGGAGAACGCGATCCGCAACGCCGTGCCCGGGATCGAAGCCGAATGCGGCGGTGCCTGCGCCTGTGCCACCTGTCACGTCTATGTCGACGAAGCCTGGACGGCTGAAGTCGGCGAGCCGGAAGCGATGGAAGAGGACATGCTGGACTTCGCCTACGACGTCCAGCCCAACTCGCGCCTGTCATGCCAGATCAAGGTCCGCGATGCGCTTGACGGCTTGGTCGTGCGGGTGCCTGCCCGCCAGGGATAAGCGCAACCTTTTTGCCAACTGATTTTTCCCGCTGTGGCTTGGCAGCGGGGCGATGGTCATGCAGTGTCCTGCTGTTTCACCACAGCGCCGCGCGTCCTCTTGGACGCGCAACGGACGCTGTAGCACTTTTATTTGCGCATGATCCTTTCCGAAAATCGTTCCGATTTTCGGGGTCATGCGCAGCGAGGCACAGGCATGACCGACATCACCAGGACAGACGTGCTTATTGTCGGGGCAGGGCCGGTCGGCCTGTTTGCCGTGTTCGAGCTCGGCCTGTTCGACATGAAGTGCCACCTGATCGACATTCTCGATCGGCCGGGCGGCCAATGCGCGGAACTTTATCCGGAAAAGCCGATCTACGACATTCCAGGCTGGCCTTCGATCTCGGCGCAGGGGCTGGTCGACAAATTGCTCGAGCAGATCGCGCCGTTCAAGCCCGATTTCAGCTACAACCGAATGGTTTCCAGCCTGGAAAAACTGGAGGACGGCAGTTTTCGCGTCACCACCGACGAAAACGAGGTGTTCGAGGCCAAGGTGGTGGTGATTGCCGCCGGCGGCGGCTACTTCCAGCCCAAGCGTCCGCCGATCCCCGGCATCGAGCCCTATGAAGGCAAGAGCGTCTTCTATTCGGTGCGCCGGATGGAGGATTTTCGCGGCCACGACCTCGTCATTGTCGGCGGCGGCGACTCGGCGCTCGACTGGACGCTGAACCTGCAGCCGGTGGCAAAGAGCGTGACGCTGGTGCACCGGCGGCCTGAGTTCCGCGCCGCTCCCGACAGCGTCAACAAGATGTATGCCATGCAGGAGATGAAGCAGCTCGAATTCCAGGTCGGCCAGGTGACCGGATTGACCGGTGCCGACGGCCAGTTGTCATCGGCCACCATCAAGGGACCGGATGGCGACGTCGAGGTGCCTTGCACGCGCATGCTGCCGTTCTTCGGCCTGACCATGAAGCTCGGACCGATCGCGGAGTGGGGTCTCAACCTTCACGAGAACCTCATTCCGGTCGATACCGAAAAATTCCAGACATCGGTGCCCGGCATCTTCGCGGTCGGCGATATCAACTGGTATCCGGGCAAGCTGAAGCTGATCCTGTCGGGTTTCCACGAAGTGGCGCTGATGGCGCAGGCCGCCAAGCGCATCATCAGCCCCGGCGAGCGCATCGTTTTCCAGTACACGACCTCATCGACCAGCCTGCAGAAGAAGCTCGGCGTCTCCGGCTGAACTTTACTCGGCCAGCATCGGCGCCGCATTGTCGGCGTAGCCGCGAAGCTCCTTTTCGGGCATCAGCGTCAGCGTGATCAGCCCCAGCAGCAATGTAGCGGCGGCGACGGCAAAGATCATCACGAACGGCTCGATCGTCGCGCTATGGCCAGCGATCCGCACGCCTTCACCGGCAAGCGGCAAGCCGTAGCCCAGAGCGACCGCGCCGAGCATGGCGACCCCAAGCGCACTGCCAAGCGAACGCAGGAATGTCAGCACGCCCGTCGCGACGCCGAGATGCACGCGATCGACGGCGTTCTGGACCGACACGGTGGTGACCGGAAACGTCGTTCCGGTTCCAAACCCGATGCAAATCGTCAAGACCTCGACCTCCAGCAGCGTTGCATATCCTGCGACGACGGCCAGCAGGCAGAGGCACAGCATGCTGAAGACGACGCCCACCATCGCAATGCGCTTGTAGTGGGTGAAATGCGGGATCATACGCCCGCTGAATGCCGCGCCGCCGACGGTCCCCAGCAGAAGCCCAAGCATCGCGATGCCCGACTCCGCTGCCGACAAGCCGAGCACCGCCTGAAGATAGACGGGCAGGTACACAGCCATGCCGACGCTTGCGGCCTGAAGCAGGAACATCGAAAGCGTGCCCGCCAGAACGATTGGATTGCCAAGCACTTCGAGTGAGATGAGCGGCTCGGCGGCGCGCATGAGCCGCAAGGCAAAAGCGCTCCAGAAAATCGCCGAACCGCAGAGAACGCCGATGACTTCAAGCGAAGTCCAGGGATAGGCGCTGCCGCCCCAGTTCAAGGCGAGCAGCAGCAGCGCCGTGGCAATTATCAGAAGCAGCGCGCCCAGGCCGTCGATGCGATGGCGCTTTGCGGCAATGGGCAGTTTCTTGAGCGGCTTGTTGATGATCGCCATCGCAAGAAAACCAAGCGGAATGTTGATCCAGAAGATCAGTGACCAGTGCAGGTGCTCTGCGAAAGTGCCGCCGAGCAACGGACCGGCAATGCTGGCGACAGCCCATGTGCCGGAGAACCAGGCGGCATAGCGTGCCCGCTCGCGCGGCGGCACGAGATCGCCGACGACGGTCTGCGTCAAAGCGAACAAGCCGCCGCCACCGGCGCCCTGGATCGCCCGCCCGACAACCAGCACAAACATGTTGGGGGCCATCGCGCTGACCAGCGATCCCGCCAAAAAGATCAGGATCGCGGCATAGACGGTCGGCCGGCGGCCGTAGACGTCGGAAATCTTGCCGTAGAGCGGAGCCACGGCTGTAGCGGTCAGGAGATAACCGGTGACGATCCATGGCAGATAGTGTGCGTTTCCGAGCGCATGCCCGATGGTCGGCATGGCCGGCGCGACAATGGTCTGATCGAGTGCCGCCAACAGCATCGACAACAGCACGCCGCCGATGATGGCGTTCTTTTCGCGCTCTGTTATCGGCGTGCCGGTTTCCGCCATCGTTTTCTCATCGACAGCCTGGTCCATGATCGTTCATCCATAAGCTTGCGATTTGACCGGCGCTGTTCAGCCGCTCCGGCTTCATGACCGTTTGGATCGCATTGGTGTTTTAAGCTCGTCTGGCGAGCCTGATATATGTCGTCCCATATAGGCCGGTTTCGACGGCGGCTCGAAAGTTTTTCGAATCTGGCACTACGTTTCGGTGAATTGGCTTTCAGTTCGGGTGCGTTCAGGCCGGCGGCAGTCGTCCGTTGCCGATGCGCTCCATGCGGTAGCGCAGCAGCCGCAAGATGCGGCTTTCGAAATTGACGCTTTCGACGCGGTCGAACTGAAGCTGGGCGCGGTCGTGCCTGGCCAGAACAGCCGCGGTGATCGCGGCCGCCTTGGCCTTGGCGGCGTTGCAGTTCTTTTGCGGGTAGGTGGCCTTCAAGGCCTCTTCGAGTTCGCCGCCATGGTTCTTGGCGATTTCGACATGGCGCTCCTCATGGCGCTTGATGTCGGCCGACAGCGTATCCCAGAACAGCCTGACATCGGCATCGGCCTTGCGCGGCCGGCGCCACTCGGGAAGGATCACCTTCACCTTGACGGTCACCACCGCGTCGGCAATCCGGCAGGAACTCGGTGTCTGCGCATAGCTGATACGGGTGGTGAAGGCCATTTGCGTGGCGCCCGGGTGCCGCGTGCCGGTGCTTTTCACCTCCGGGCCGCGTTTGGAGAGTTGTGCCTCGATGTCGTCGAGGGTGCTGCCGCCAATGGCGAAATAGCTGTACGTCTTGACGAGATTGGCCGCCGCCGCCGGGTGCGGCGTTATGGCGAGCAGCAGCGCGCAAGCCAAGGATTGTTTCACGCCCAAGGACTGTTTTTTCATGCCAAGCATGGATCGTTTCATCATGTTGCCTCTTCGACCACCTTGCTTTACGGCCGTTGCCGGCGCAATGAAATTGATCCGCCAGGGATCACACATGATTGATGAACTCCATGGTCGATGAGCAATGACGGCCAGGCGATGGCAATTGGCGCATGGACGCCATCTCGACCTTGGCGGCAAGGCCGTGGTCGTCGGCATCCTCAATGTCACGCCCGACAGCTTTTCCGACGGCGGCCAGTTCGACGCTCCTGAAAAGGCGCTGGCCCAGGCGCGCCGCATGATCGGGGAAGGGGCACTGGTTGTCGATGTCGGGGGAGAATCGACGCGCCCAGGTGCTGCCGCGGTATCGGCCAGCCAGGAACAGGCCCGCATCCTGCCGGTGATCGAAGCGCTGGCGGGCGTGAACGAGGTGCTGATTTCGGTCGATACCTATCGCGCCGACACGGCGCGGCTGGCGGTCGCCGCCGGCGCGCATATCGTCAACGATGTCTGGGGTTTGCAGCGCGAGCCCGATATTGCTCGTGTCGCCGCCGATACCGGCGCCGGGCTTGTCATCATGCATACCGGGCGGGATCGCCAGAAGCTGCCGGACGCGATTGCCGATCAGTTGGCATTCCTGCGAAGGTCGCTGGAAATCGCCCGCCAGAACGGCATCGCCGATGATCACATCGTGCTCGATCCCGGTTTCGGATTCGCCAAGGAGACGGCGGAGGAAAATCTCGACCTGATGGCACGCTTTTCGGAATTGCATGCACTCGGCCTGCCGCTGATGGCCGGCACGTCGCGAAAACGCTTCATCGGCACGGTCACCGGCCGTGATGCCGCCGACAGAGGGGTCGGAACAGCGGCGACCAGCGTCATTTTGAGGCTCCAGGGCGCCGATCTGTTTCGCGTCCACGATGTCGCATTCAACGTGGACGCATTGGCGCTCGCCGATGCTATGCTGGCGCGTCAAACCGACCGGGCGAGAAACTGATCGATGTATGTCATCCGCATGAAGAACTGCGCTTTCTTTGCCCGGCACGGCGTGCTGGACGAGGAGGAACGGCTCGGCCAGCGCTTCTATGTCGATGCCGTTCTGACCGTTGATCCAGGCCGGGCGCTTGCCGAAGATTCGATCGAGGATACAGTCCACTACGGCGTTGCATTCAGCGTCATTGAAAAGATCATCACCGGGCAGCGCCGTTTTCTGATCGAGTCGCTGGCGCTCGAAGTGGCCCGTGCGCTGACGGCGCGTTTTCCGCAGATAAAGAAAGCCGAGATCACGGTGCGCAAGCCGAACGCACCAGTGCCCGGCGTGCTCGATTATGTCGAGGTGACCGTTGTCTGGCCCGAATAGTACCGTTTATCTCAGCCTTGGCGGCAATCTTGGCGATCCGGCGAAATCCATGAGCGCGGCGCTGCGCATGCTGGATGCCGACGCGGATACGCGTGTCACCGGCGTCTCCTCGCTTTATCGCACACCGCCCTGGGGCAAGCTCGATCAGCCGGATTTTCTCAATGCGGCCGCCGAAATTTCCACCGTGCTTGCACCGCGTGCCTTGCTCGACCTCTGCCTCGATGCGGAGCGCAAGCTGAAGCGGGTGCGCGAGGAGCGGTGGGGGCCGCGGCTGATCGACATCGACATTCTGGTGTTCGGCGACCGCGTCATCCACGAGACCGGGCTGGAGGTGCCGCATCCGCGCATGCTGGAGCGCGCCTTCGTGCTGGCGCCGCTGGCCGAGATCGCGCCCGGCCTGGTTGTCAGCGGTCGCAGCATCACCGACCGCCTGGTCGCCGTCGATACCTCAGGCATCGAGCGATTGTCGTCCGGCCGGGATTGGTGGCTGGCCTGATTTCTGGGCAAAGCGACGGCCGAACTTTAGCCCGAGAAGCCGCCACCATCCAGGAACGTCTGCTCCTGCGAGGTGGTTTCGCGCCCAAGCATCCTGTTTCGATGCGGAAAACGGCCGAATTGCTCAATGATATCACGATGTTCGACAGCATACTTCAGATAGGGCTCGGCCCTGGCCTGCGTCAGCTCGACCGAAATATCCTGGTCGGCCAGTAGCTCCGAATGCTCATAGGGCAGGTAGAGGAAAACGCGGAGTTCTTCCTCGAGTGCCAGGTCATGACCAGCCGCGATCGCCTTCTCTGCGAAATATCTGGCGAGCGGATCGGTCGCGTACATATGGCCGGTGCCGCGAAAGCAGTTCCGCGGAAACTGGTCGAGCAGGATCATCAGCGCCAGCGCGCCTTCGGTATGTTCCAGCCAGTCGTCGCATTCACGCCGCGCGGCGGCGTAGTGCAGGTCGAGAAAGCGGTCGCGGAACTCGGCATCGAATGCTTCGTTCTTCTCGAACCAGGCATCCTCGCCGGCATCGCGCCAGAATTTGGTGACCGACAGGGCTCTGCTGTCCAATTCCATACCTGATTCCTTGCTCAATCGGCGGGTTCGGATTTGTGCAGCACACCCGCGGTCTCTTCGTTGAGTGCCTGACCAGGCCGGCGCGGCGTCGAGAGCGGTGTCGGAATCGGCGTGCCGATATTGCCTCTCAGGAAGCGCTGTCCGGCGCGAATGCCTTCGGCGAGCTGGGTTTCGAAGCGGTCGGTGTCGCGGCGCCTGACATCTTCGATCGTTTCAGCCACGTCTTCGGGATCGACGCCCAGAGATTCCAGGGCCGAGCCGCCGAAAACAAGTGCGGATTCGAAGGTTTCGCGCAGTTGGTAGTCGACGCCGGCACGTATGAGCTGCAGCGCCGTTCCACGGTCGAATGCGCGGGCCAGCACGGTGAGCAGTGGGAATTCGGCCTTGATCAGCTGGGCGATGCGAACAGCCACATCGGCCTTGTCGACGCAGATCAGCACGGCGCGCGCCCGGCCGGCACCGGCGGCATGCAGGATGTCCAGCCGCGTGCCGTCGCCATAGTAGACCTTGAAGCCGAAATCGGCCGCCGCCTGGATCATTTCGACGTCATTGTCGATGATCGAGACGTCGATGCCGCGCAGCAGCAGCGGCTGGCTGGCGATCTGGCCGAAGCGGCCGAAGCCGATGATCAGCAC
>NZ_RZRR01000173.1:0-7860 GCF_003998555.1 Mesorhizobium sp. M7A.F.Ca.CA.002.09.1.1
TTTCGGCTCCTTGCCGAAATAGGCCAGCGAGGCGGCGCGCACGCCTTCCAGATTGCCGCCATAAGGCGCCAGCGTGAGGTAGCGTTCGAGGATTTCGCGTTTCGACAGCCGCCGTTCGATCTGGATGGCGCGCAGCATCTGCTTGATCTTGGAGCCGAGGCTGCGGCTTTCGCGCGGCTCGATCAGCCGGGCAAGCTGCATCGAAAGCGTCGAGCCGCCGGAAACGATGTGGCCGCTGGTGGCGAACTGGCCGGCGGCGCGCGCCAGCGCCAGCACGTCGACGCCCTCATGATCCCAGAAACGTTTGTCTTCATAGGTGACCAGCATGTCGACGAATTGCTTGTCGACCTGGTCGAGCCGGGTTTCGAGCCGCCAGTAGCCGTCCGGCGTGGCGAAGGCGCGCAACAACTGGCCATCGCGGTCCTGGACTTCGGTGGAGACCGTGAGTTCGGCTGGAAGCGGGGGCGGGAAGGCGCGGTCGAGTTCCCAGAGGGACGCGGCGGAAAGGGCGAGGATGCCGGCGCACCCTGCCGCTCCAACAGCGAATTTGCGAAGCATCTTCATGGCAGTAAAGATGCCCCCTCATCCGGCCGCTTCGCGGCCGCCTTCCCTCCGGTGGGGAGAAGAGACTGGCGCCAGCGCTGGCCGTCTCCTCTCCCCTCGGGGAGAGGTCGACCGAGCGAAGCGGAGGGCGGGTGAGGGGGCACTTTGCTCATCGCGTCCATCACCATCAGCGCCTTACGGCGCCTTGATCTCCATCATGCCGGTGGCGGTGCGGGCCGAGTATTGCGGCCGATACATGTCTTCCACCGTTGCCGCGGGGTGCGCATAGGTACCCGGCGTCACGGCGCGCACGACATAGGCGAGGGTCAGATTGTGGTCGTGGTCGCCGTCGGCCGGGTTGAATGCCGCGACGAAACGGTCGTCGCGGAATTCGAGATGGGCCGCATCGGTCTGCGCCAGCCACGAGAAGTTCGTCAACTGGGCGCTGGAGACCAGGCCGGGATTGTCGATCTCGAAGCCGGCCGGCAACAGGTCGGTGACCAGCAGGCGCGATGGCCATGTGTTCTGCTCGTTGACTTTGAGCACGACGACATAGCGTTCGTTCTGCGTCGCTTCGGTGACATTGGCCTCGGTGCCGTCGAGCTTGTAGTAGGTGCGGCTGATGGTGAAGCCATCGCCGCCGGCCGGCAGGGGCTGGACCGGCGACGCCACCGTGGTGACGACGGCCTGCAGCGGGGTCTTGCCGGTGTTGGCGATGGTCAGCGGGCTTTCGACAAGGTCAGAGCCTTCGACCTGGTCGGAGTAGCCGCCGGAATGTGCCGCGCCATTGACGGTCAGCGTGATCGTATCATTGCCTTCTTTCAGCGCGCGGGCCGCCAGCAGCATCCAGGATTCGTCCTGGGTGCTGGTCCAGCGGGCTTCGGCGCGTTCCCTGGTCACCAGCCTGATCAGCTCCGGCACGATTGTCGGTACCGGCTTGGATTCCGCCGCCAACGCCAGCATCGCCGCGCCATCACGCAGCCGCGAACCGTAGTCGGAGCGGTAGTAGTCGTAGTCGGTGGTCGACTTGGCCAACTGCAGGGCAGTCTTGAACGTCGATTCCGCACGCGGTGTATCGCCGTAGAGCGCCAGGCTTGCCGCCAGCTGGGCAACGGCCATCGGGCTGGAAAAAGCTTCGAGTTGCGTGTCCGCATAGTAGCGCAGGTCGCCGATCGAGGCCTTCTTGTTGCGGGCCAGAACGTAGAGGGCGTAGGCGATCTCGCTGCCCCGGTCCTGGACGCTCTGGTCGTAGCCGAGTGAGTTCTGCAGGTTGCTGAGCGCCTGGTTCATGGCCAGGCTCGGCACGTCGTATTTCTGCTCGCGCGCCCTGGTCAGGAAGTCGGTGACATAGGCATCGAGCCACAGATCGCCGGAGCCCGGCCCCCACAGGCCGAAGCTGCCGCCCGAGGCCTGATAGCTCAGAACCTTGTAGATGGCGTCCTGAATGCGGCCATGGATATCTGGATCGCTGGCCATGCCGATGCCTGACGCCAATTCATTGACGTAGAGAAGCGGCATGGCGCGGCTGGTGGTCTGCTCGGCGCACCCATAGGGGTAGCGGTCGAGCGTCATCAGCAGCGAAGGCACGTCGAAGGCGGCAGCCTGCGAAACGCCGACGCTGACAGAGGCGCCGTCGAGCAGGCTTGCCGCGAGCAGCTCCTTGTCGACGCGAAGCGCGCCGCCATCGCCCTTGAGGTCGACCACCAGGCGGGTGGTGACCGGTAATTGCGCCGGGCGCACCGGCACATAGAGCGTCTGCTCGACCTTGGTGCCGTCGGCATGGGCAAGCTTGATGGTGAGCGAGGCATTGCCGGCCGTCTGAGCGATCAGCGGCACGGTTAGCGTCTGGCGCTTGCCCTGGGCGAGCGTCAGCTTCTGGGGCAGGGGCTTGTCGCCCGTCGACAGGTCGCCCGTCGTTTCGATCGAGAACGCATAGTCGCCGGCCGGACCATCGGTGTCGGCGACGTCGAGGCGCATAACGGCGGCGTCACCAGGCGCCAGGAAGCGCGGCAGGCCGGCGGTGATGACCACGGGATCGCGCACGATCACGTCGGACTGGGCGTGGCCGACCGCGTCCTTGGTCCAGGCGACGGCCATGACGCGCACGGTGCCGTTGAACTGCGGGATGTCGAAGTCGACCCGCGCCTTGCCGTCGGCGTCAAGCTCGACGACGCCGGAAAAGAAGGCGACAAGCTTTTCGGTCGGCGGGCTGCCTTGCGCCTGCATGTTGGCGCCGTCGCCGCCGGTCCTGAGCTTGCCGGCGTTGCCCAGAGAACCGTCGATCAGGCGACCGTAGATGTCGCGGATTTCCATGCCCAGCATGCGCTGGCCGAAGAACCAGTTCTCCGGATCCGGCGCCTTGTAGCTGGTCAGATTGAGGATGCCGACATCGACGGCGGCAACCATGACATAGGCATTGCTGCCCGGCTGCACGCCGGCGACCGAAACCGGGATCGACAGCTGCTGGCGCGGCATGGTCTTGTCCGGTGGCGTCAAGGTGATGGCGAGCTTCTTCGAACCCGGATCGACCTTCAGCCATTTCACGCCGATGGCGCGGGCCGGCATGCGCGTCTCCTGCGCATCGCCCGGCCGGAACAGGGTTGCGGTGACATAGGCGCCGGCGCCCCAGTCGTCGCCGACCGGAATGTCGACGGTGCTGCCGCCGGCCGGCACTGACGCCGTGATGGTCTTCAACAGCTTGTCGGAGCCGATGTTGATCAAGAGTTCGCCGGCAAAATGCGGCGAGATTTTCAGCTTGGCCACTTCGCCGGCGGCATAATTGTCCTTGTCGAGGGCGATTTCGAGGCCGTCAGGCGTTTCGGTGGTGGTCGAGGAGACATACCAGCCGGCGTCGAACTCGTAGCTGGTCGCCGGTCCTTCCGGATCGGCGGTTTCAACCTCGAGCCTGTACTGACCCCAATCGACCGGCACGGAGACCGTTGCGTCGCCGTCGGCGTTGAGGTCGACCTGGCCGTTGGCGATCGACTTGGTGAAGGTCACCGGCTCGTAATTCCACGAATTGTTGGAGCGGTACCACTGGTAATTGCGTTCGACCTTGACCAGCGTCCATTGCGCGCCTTTCAGCGCCTCACGCTTGCCGTCGGGATCGACGGCGATCAGGCTGAACTTGGCCGTGCCGCCCTGCGGCACTTCATTGTCGGCGAAATCCGGACGAATGCCGATCATATGGCCCTGCGGGCGGATGCCGATGTTGAGCGAGCGCTCGATGGCGCGGCCGCCGGTTTCACGCATCCTGACCGTCACCTTGGCGTCGACCAGCTTGGTGGTCGAGGGCAGTTGGTCGACGGAGACCGGGAAGGTCGCCTTGCCGTCATCGCCAACCACCGGCAGATCGGCGAGGGGGGTGACCGTGGGTTCGGCCGACTGCTCGTCGGCGAGACCGAAGGAAAAGCCCTGGAAACGGTCCCAGTCGCGCGAAGTCGACAGCGTCAGCTCGCCTTCCAGCGCCAAGCCTGCTGCCGGCGCGCCATAGAGGAAGCGGCCGTCAATGTCGATGTTGGCGGTTTCGCCCTGGGCGATTTCCTGCTTGTCGGCCTTCATGTCGAATTCGATGCGATCCGGCACGAAATCCTCGACCAGGAACATCTGGCTGGCCACCGCGGGCTGCTTGGGATCGGTGTAGATCGACACCGACCAGGTGCCTCGCATGGCGTTGGGGGCGAGCGGCAGGTCGACGGCATGGCCGCCGGCCGATGCGCCGTCGCTGACGATACGGCGGTCCTCGACGCCGTCGGGGCGCGAGAAGATGAAGGTCAACGGCAGGTTTTCGACCGCCTTGGCGGCACCGTCGCGAGCAAGTGCGGCGACATGAACATCCTCGCCGGCGCGGTAGATACCGCGTTCGGTCCAGGCATAGACGTCGAGCGCACCTGGCGCCGCGCGCCCGGTGACGCCGCGGTCGGACAGGTCGAAGCCGGCCCGGCCCATGTCGAGGAAGACGAAGTCATTGTCGCCCTGCTTGGCCATCAGCACGGCCGGCACCATGCCGCCGTCGCCGCGCGTCAGGCCGGGGTTGAAGACGGCATGGCCGTCGGCATCCGACGTCGCCGTGCCCAGAACCTCATTGTTCCTGGCGACCAGCGTCAGTTCGGCGCCGGCGATCGGCTTGGCGCTGCCCAGCGAACGGGCAAAGACATTGAGCCCGTCCTGACCGGTATAGGTCGACAGGCCGATGTCGGAGACGACGAACCATTGCGTGGCCATCGAGTTGTAGTCGTCGCTCTTGTTGTTGACGGCCTGGGCGGTCAGCACGTAGACGCCGGGCTTGCGCTGCGGCACCGCCTCGTCGACCGGGAAGGAGGTGGTGACCTCCTTGTTGAGGTCATTGGCGATGTCGAGCTGGCCTTGCCAGACCGGCGCGCCCATCTGCTCGGAAATGTTGGAGATGTCATAGCCGTCCAGCTGGTGCAGGAACTGGTAGCCCGACAGAAGCTGTGCCAGCGAACGATCGCCGATGCGATAGAGCTTCATCTCGGCGGCGTTCATGTTGACGGTAACGATCGGAATACCGCGGCGCGCGCCGGCCGGCAGCACGAAGCTATCACCGGTGAAGCGGGCGGACGGTGCGCGGTCCTGGACATAGATCGACAGCACCACGGGTGCCGCGGTCACTTCGCCGATTGCCGCCGGCAGGCCGGCGCGGAAGGTGACGTCGTAGTGCTGGCCATGCTCCAGCCCTTCGACGCAGATCTGCTTGTCCTTGGCCTCGACGCCCTTGGGCGGTGCATTGTCGACGGTGACGAATTGCGCGTAATCGACGCCGGTCTTGACCAGATCTTCGGAGAATTGCGCGCAGATGCGCGGCGCGCTGGTGTCGGCGTCGATGGTGTGGTCGATAACGCGGAAACCCTTGCGCGCCTTCAGATCGGCATAGTCGGCCTGGACCGCCGGCGACGGGTTCAGGGCAAGGCTCGCCTCATAGGCCTGTAGCGCCGGCCGGTAGAGATCGCGCTTGTCGAGGCCGTTGCCGAGCAGCGCCAGCACTTCGGCGCGCGTCTTGGTGGTGCGCAGTAGTTTATAGGCATTGAATGCGGCCGAAGTGCCGTTCGTCGGCAAAGTGGAAGCTTCGGATGTGCTGGCGGCGGGCTGCACGGCCAGCGTTTCACGCGCCAGGTTGAGCCAGAGCTGGCCATCATCGGGCAGTACCGAGACAGCGGCCTCGTATTTCAGCATGGCGGAGCGGTGGTCGCCGGTCAGCACGGCCTGTTCGGCGGCACTCAGCAAGGCAGCCATGCCTTCTGTCGGCTTGTCATAGGCCGGGCCGAGCAGCTTGTTGCGGTATTGCTGGGCCTGGTCGGCCATCCAGTTGGGGAAAAAGGCGAGTTCCGGCGGCGCGCCGATATCAGGATCGCCATCGATGTTGACGACCTTGCCGGCGACCGCGCCGTTGAAGGTTTTCAACTGGTTGTAGTCGGATTTGAGGAAGCACCATTTGGCTTTTTTATTGTAGGTGAAGGCGCGGCAGGCCGGGTCTCCCAGGCATGTCGTCTTGCACTGGTCGATTGTCACATTCTGGTCGGACCTGAGATCAAAACCGAAATAATCGGAATTGTCCGTTGTCGCGATACGCCGGGCCTCGGCCGCCTGCGAGACGCTGCTCCAGGCCAGGACATTGGCCCAGGCAAAAAACAGGAGAATCAGAATCGAAAGACCACGAGCCGCGCGCATTGCCATAACACCCCTCCAGACACAGCTGACGTCCGGGCATGATCAAGCTTCAGTCAGGCTTGTCAACACAAGGACGCGGCAGGGTTCCGCCTGCCAACGGTTTCCTTTCCGGTCGATGACCGGTAGTACCTCCATAGGACAGGGGATCACGCTTTCTTGCGGCGACGCAAAAGGTGTGAATTCCAAGCCCGTCCTATTTCAGACAATTGGATTGTGGCCCCTTTACGAGCGCTTCAGAACTTCATTCCAATTTTAGTTTTGTAACCTAGGTTGTCTTAATGCCGGCGCATGAAGAGCAGATGTCAGGAGGTCGCGCGCCAGGGCGTGCGCTTCCGCGCGCCCTGCTGCTGGCCATGATGTGCTCGACCGTGCTCGTCGCCGAATCGTCCCCGGCGGCCGCTTTCGAGCTTTTCGGCATCAAGCTGTGGGGATCGTCCAGCGACGAGGATGCCGACATCGTCGATCCGCTGCGCTACGCCGTGACCATCAATGCCCCCGATGCCGACAAGAACCTGGTCAAGAAGCTCGAAAATGCCTCGGCGCTGAAGAGCGACGAGGAGCGTCCGGTTTCAGGCTCGCTCGGGCTGATGGCCAAGGCGCGCAGCGACCGCGAACAGCTTGTCGCCGCGCTCTATGCCGATGCCCGCTACGAAGGCGTCGTCACCGTCACCATCGACGGCAAGCCGCTCGACGATTTGCCGCCGGATGCCGAATTCAAGGGTCCGCAGCCGGTTCCCGTGGCGATCGACATTGCTACCGGGCCGAAATTCACCTTGGGCAATATCAGGCTGCAAGGCGACGCGGCAGGACTGATGAGCGCCGATTATGGCCTGATATCAGGCGGCGACGCCGGATCCGGCGCAGTGCTCAAGGCCGAGGCGCTGATCGTGCGGACGCTGAAGGAGCAAGGCAGGCCGCTGGCAGAGGTGACGGACCGCCAGATCGTCGCCGACCATGCCACCTCGACGCTCGACGTGACGCTGACGGTCGCCGCCGGACCGGTCGCCGGCTATGGCCCGACCACCGTGGAAGGCACCGAGAAGGTCGACCGCGACTTCACCGAATACATGACCGGCCTCAAGCGCGGCCGGCAATACTCGCCGCAAGAGATCGACGATGCGCGCGACCGGTTGCTGGCGCTCGAGGTCTTCAACAGCGTGACGTTCAAGGAAGCCGACACGCTCGATGCCGACGGCAACATTCCGATCGGCGTCCAGGTCAGCGAGCGCAAGCCACGCTATTTCGGCGTCGGCGGCACTTTTTCCAACACCGAGGGGCTGGGCCTTGAGGGCTATTGGGGCCACCGCAATTTGTTCGGCCGGGCCGAGAAGCTGCGCATCGATGGCAAGATCAGCGGCATCGGCAGCAACGATCTCGGCGAACTCAACTACAATGCCGGCATCATGTTCGAGAAACCCGGTGTGATCGGACCGGCATCGAAGTTCTTCGCCAGCGTCAAGACGGTGCTCGAACATCCTGATGCCTATGACCATTTCTCGATCAAGGGCAGCACCGGACTGTCCTACGAACTGACCAAGAAGCAGACGGTTTCCGCCGAGGTGGCGCTCGACTATTCCCGCATCCACGACGCTTTCGGCAAGCACAAATACCTGATCGCCAGCATTCCGC
>NZ_RZRR01000174.1:0-7837 GCF_003998555.1 Mesorhizobium sp. M7A.F.Ca.CA.002.09.1.1
GCGTCGCGCGGTGGACGCGCTGGAGGCCGATGGGCTCATCGTCCATCTCAATCCGCTGCAGGAAGCGGTACAGGCGGAGGGCGACCGCGAACTGGCGCGGCGTCCTGGCGCTGATCGCTGGCGCCGCGCGCATCGTGGGCGTGCCGATGGTGGCCAAGGAAGTGGGGGCGGGCCTGTCCGCCTCGGTGCCTGTGCGCTCGTCGAGGCGGGCGTGGCGGTAATCGATGTCGCCGGCGCCGGCGGCACCAGTTGGGCCGCAGTGGAGGGCGAGCGCGCCCGCAATGCCGCCGACCGTGCAGTGGCGATGTCATTCGCCGATTGGGGGATTCCACCCTGACCAGCGTGCAGGCGGTGCGTCGGGCGCTGCCAACGGTGAAGCTGATCGCGTCGGGCGGGATCCGCGATGGCGTCGACGTGGCCAAGGCCATCCGCCTGGGCGCGGACATCGCCGGGCAGGCGGCCAGCGTGCTGGGCGCGGCGACAGTGTCCACCGGGGCCGTTGTCGCGCATTTCGAGATCGTCATCCGCCAGTTGGCCGTCGCCTGCTTCTGCACGGGCTCGGCTGATCTGGCGGCGTTGCGTCAGGCGCGCTTGTTGCCCTCGTCGCATTTGTCCGCCGGTTGATGTCGGCGTCGTCCGCACGCTAACAGCAGGCTGCTGAAATACCTACGCCAAAGACAGACTATTGATCCCCCTGGCGAGACGGCTCGATTGACGGGAGCGATGTGTTCATGGAGCAGCTGTTCACGATGAAGCGGTTGGAAGATTTCGTTCCAGCCGGTCATCCTGGTGCCCGCACCGGCTGATGATCAATGGAGCGCTGGTGCGGCTAGACGGCATCCTTTCCGGCATGTACGCCTGCAGTGCCAAAGGCGGTCGCCCCAGCGTTGCGCCGGAGAAATTGCTGCGGGCCGTGTGTTGCAGGTGTTCTACAGCGTCCGTCGGAATTGATGCAGCAGGTGCTGCTGTGGCAAGGCCAAGACCCGGGAATGCCGTCAGCTTTGATCAGGCGCTTCGGGCCGTCGGAAACGCGCGAAGAGTCCGGCTTTCGAAAAAGGCCGAACGCCTCAGATAAAGCCAGAACTCCTTGGGTCACCATCAAACCAATTTGACGCCCCGGGACAATTTCGTCCGGCATTGTCCGGTGTGCGACGATGTTGGGGATGCGACATAGGCGGATTGCCGTGTATTTAAACCGCTTTTCCTTTGGCACGCATATTGCGCCCTATCGGTAAACCTCGTCATGGGCCGGCGGCAATCGCTCGGAGATTGTCGAAATAGCACAATGATTTCTGCCGGGGTGACATCCGGCCCGACTAGAGCAGGACCTTTCAGATGATGCAGAAAAGCAAGCGGCCATACTCGCGGGGAAATAGTCGCGTCAGGGCTGCATGGACGCTCTTTCCTGGTTGTTTCGGCGGCGGACGCCAACTCTTCAATCGGCACCCGAACCAGTGCCTGGATGTCCAAGGAGCGCCCCTGTTGCGCGTGCCTGGCTGCACCCGCGTGCTGGCTCTCCTCCAAGGCGACGCTTCGGCGCTGCTGCAGACCGGCGACGAGAACCCAACTTCAAAATTAGCATTCCGAAAACCGAAAGAAGTGAACAGGTATGTCCAGGATCGGCGCTTTGACGCGCGCCGCATGGCGATCGGCAACTCAGACGCTGGCCAAGGGTTCGAAAAGTTTACACCCGACGCTAGCGCCGGCCGATTTCAAGCGCGCACTTACGATCAACGATCGATATGGCGGGCTCACTGTCAATGTCCCCAAAATGCCTTTCTGGCTGACCGGGGGTGAAGCCTTCGTCTACCGCCGGACTAGCCACGGCGAGCAGCAGTTCATGCAGGTCGATGCTGCCACGGGTTTCAAGCGGCCCGCTTTCGATCAGGCGCGTCTGGCGGCAGCGCTAAACAAGGTGAGCCATGAGAGCTATCAAGCCGGCAATCTTCCGTTCGACCGTTTCGAACTGAGTGAGGATGGTCGCAGGCTCGACTTCCAGATTGAAGACACCCGGTGGAGCTGCGACCTTGCAAGCTATGACTGTACCAGCACCACATTCGATGCAAGGAAAGGGGACCGTAGGGAGCTCAGCCACCGCTACACGCCGCCAGCGGAGAACAACCCCGACAAGAGCAACGCGTCGCCCGACGGCAAATGGATCGCCTATATCAAGAACTGCAACGTTTTCCTGCGCAGCGAGGACGGATTGCAGGATGTTCCTCTGAGCCGGGACGGAGCCGAAGGCAATTGCTACGTCTTTTCGACGCTGAGCTGGTCGCCGGACTCGCGCCACCTCGCCGCTTACCTTGTTCGCCCCGGCTATAGGCGAGAGGTCCGCTACCTCAATTCTTCGACGGACCAGTTGGAGCGGGAATATTCAACAAAATTCTATCCCAGGCCGGGCGATGTCCTTCCGCTGCCCCAGCCAGTCCTGTTCGACATTGCCGGCCGGCGCCAGATCGTGATTGACGGTGCCCTCTTCTCGAACGTCTTCGAACTTTCCCCTCTCCGGTGGTGGGCGGACAGCCGCGGCTTCACTTTCGAATATAACCAGCGCGGGCATCAGCTTTATCGCCTGGTCGAGGTAGACGCCGCCTCGGGCCGCGGGCGCTCCCTGATCGATGAGACCAGCGAGACATTCGTTGATTATTTGCCGCTGGGGCATGGCCAGGAGGATGCCGGAAAAATCTTCCGTTACGATGTCGATGACGGGAAGGAGATCATCTGGGCATCAGAGCGCGACGGGTATGAGCATTTGTATCTTTTCAACGGCCGGACAGGCGCGCTCGAAAACCAGATCACGCGAGGTGAGTGGGTCGTCCGGAGGGTCAACCATGTCGATCCGGTCAAGCGTCAGATCTGGTTCGAGGCGAGCGGGATGAACTCGCAGGAGGACCCCTATTGGGTCCATGCTTACCGCATCGGCTTTGACGGCAAGGGACTGACTGCACTGACGCCCGAACCGGCCAACCACCATATCGAGTTCTCGCCTGACAGGCGCTATTATGTCGATCTCTGGTCACGCATCGATCTGCCCCCGCGCATGGCACTCTACCGCGCCAGCGACAATGCCAAGCTCCAGCAGATCGAGACGGCCGACATTTCTGAGCTCGTCGCCGCAGGCTGGCAGCCGCCGCTCAGTTTCCATTCCAAGGGGCGCGACGGCAAAACTGACATCTGGGGCGTGCTCCACCTGCCAGCCAACTTCGACCCGACGAAGAAATACCCGGTTGTGGAGAATATCTATGCTGGACCCCACGGCTCCTTCGTCCCAAAATCCTTCTCGCGGTGGACAGAGCCGCTCACGCAGCTGGGCTTCGTCGTTGCTCAGATCGACGGCATGGGCACCAACAACCGCTCCCGCGCCTTCCATGATGTTGCTTGGAAGAATCTGAAGGACGCAGGATTTCCCGATCGCATTCTGTGGCACAAGGCGGCGGCCGCGCAATATCCATGGTACGACATATCCAACGTCGGCATTTTTGGCGCATCCGCCGGCGGCCAGAGTGCAGTCAGCGCGCTGCTCTTTCACCCCGATTTCTACAAGGTCGCCGTCGCCAAAAACGGCTGCTTCGACAACAGGATAGACAAGACCTGGTGGAACGAACTTTGGATGGGGTGGCCGGTCGGCATTGAATATTCGCAATCCTCCGCCGTTGACAATGCTCACAGGCTGCAGGGCAAGCTGATGATCGCGGTCGGCGAAATGGATGATAATGTCGATCCGTTTTGCTCGTTCCAGCTTGCCGATCGACTCATCAAGGCAGGAAAAGATTTTGACATGGTCTACGTTCCTGGTGCCAATCACCATACTCTAGGCACCTACACCGAGCGCAAACTCCTAGACTTCTTCGTTCGCAACATTCTCGGTCAGACCCCGCCCGACTGGAACACCAAACCGATCGAGCTGGAATAGCTTGTGGCTCTTGCAATTGTTAGCTCGCCTTATCAGCTGTAATCAGGGCGAGGCGCGAGCAAATCTGCACCGAAGGACGATCGTGGAGTCTAGGACTTGCGCTGCGTATTGAGGATCGGCTCGCCGCGACGTTGGTCTGAGCAAACTGCTTGATAGGCACGCCTGCAGACCGCGTGTGTGCGATTGCAAGATCCCCTATCAGCCTGGTGTGAAGCGTTCAGGGGAAAAGCCGCACCCAACGCCGCTTCCGCTCGCCGTAACGCTACGGCGGTGCGGCCCACCGATCCGCTCGACGAGCATTGGAACACATAGGTCCCCGAACGGACGATTGCCTTGGCAATAGAAGACCCTCGTCGGTCATCGCCGCTGTGGGTGGCAGCCCGTCGGTCTGGAGCTGCCACGATTCTCATCCTCGCGTCACATATGAGCTGAAGCTTTCCGGATCGGGTATCCAATCGGCATCCAGTTGCTCGGCGATATGGTTGAATTCTGCCCTCAGGACAAGAGTGAGTAGAGCAGCCCCGCTACGAAAATCCCATCCTGGTTCGTTTGACGCATCGACTATTCAGATTGATTGGCGTGATACCCGGCGCGGCCGCAACACGCGAGGCCGTCAACCGCTGAGCAGAAAACCAGCCTTCGCCTTCCGCGGCGGCGGACCTCGTCAGCCTCTCGAAAGCTTGCCTGAGTAGGTTGCTCATGTGATCTGTGGAAGTGAGGATAGCGTGCACCCGTACAAACTAGACATTCATCGTGGCAGCTTGGCTGCAGGTGCAGCACGCCGTACCGCACGAGCAAGCGGACAGGCCGGCCAAGCCGGTTTTGAGCAGCACTTGGGCGAACTGCAGGCGGCGGACGAGTTGATGGGTGCGCTAGGCGAGGAGGTCCTCGTCAATGGCTCGCATGGTAAAGGTGAGTTGAGACCAACGAAGAGGCAGAGGATCCAAAGCAATCTGCAGCATGCTGTCACTGAGCGGCAACCAGGTGAGGTTGGCAACTCAGGCGCTCGCGTGATGATGCAACTCCCCACCGATCAGGTGGGTACATCGGAACGGGAGGCGCAACTTGTGATGCAGGGGGACGAGCACGAATACACCCCAGCACCGCATCTCGACGGGTCGATGCCCTCGACAGTGCAGCCGGATCGTCCAATTGTGGTCCCCGACGGTGCCGACAAGCGTCCTGTTTATTCCAACGATGCCACCGCCATCGAAGGGCTGAAGTCAGCACTCCTTGCGGGTAAAGCCAGGCCGGACACGGTCACTCGCAGCACAAATTCTCTTTTCGGCTTTAGTCGTTGGCTCTTTCAAAACAACAAGCCAGGGCTTGCTGCTCGGCTTTACCATCCGTCGCTGAGCCAGGATCTCGAGGAGTACGAGAGTAGGGGTGGTTCCTCCACCGTGGCTGGCGCACTGCGTCAATTGATGAAGTCGATGGGCGGAGCCGGCCCGATTGTGGGTCGCGCTGTCCTGAACCCCCATCCTGACGACGCCGCGCTCACCAGACATTTCAGATCCGCGAGCGGCTACGCAACTGCTCTTAACCATTTCAGTCATTACCTACGTCAAAATGACAAGCTCGGAATTGCGGGTCGCATTTACGATAAATCGCTGGATAAAGATGTTGAGAGCTACAAGGCCGCCTCCTCTAATGGTGGAGCTCCGATCGAATCTGCGCTGGTTTATCTCCGCAAGAACCCGCCGCGCGTTATACTCGGGAATCATCTGGAAAACGCGGTCAGCATGGAGGCTCGTCCCCGTGGCGACGCTGCTCAGCATACCGCACCACAGCAGGGATTCGATTGGCCAGAGGAGCTCCTGCCGGTAGGTTATAAGGAGGGCACCGATCTACCATTGTCTCTCGCCCCAACCGCGCACCAACACCAAGCGCCCGACTTTGGAGAGGCCGTCCCTCACTTGAACTGGCGCCACGGCGACCAGGGCGCCCCGGAGGAGCTGGTAGCTGCACGGGACAGGAGCAGCCCGCTGCCAAGCGAGGCGGTGCCACATAAATCTGGACGGGGACTCGCTACGCAGCCCAGATTGTGGGCGGAGAAATCCGCCTCGCCAGAGCTCTTTCGACGGCGGGCGGAGCAGGCTCTGCCGGCGTCCGCCAGAGGTGTGGAGACATCCTCCGCGGTTGATGAAGCCGCGCAGGCCGCTCGCCAAGCTTTGGCTTGGTTGCAGCAGGAGATGGAGGGGATCGAACCGATGCAGGATCCTCATGAGGTGGCTACACCGGAATGTGAGGCGCAGCTCGTCAGGCAGAGGGATGAGCACGAATCCACCCCAGCACCGCATCCCGGAGGTGGTGGGTCGATGCCCTCGACAGTGCAGCCGGATCGTCCAATTGTAGTCCCCGACGGTGCCGACAAGCGTCCTGTCTATTCCAACGATGCGACCGCTATCGAAGGGCTGAGGGCAGCATTCCACGCGGGTAAGGCCAAAGCGAACACGGTCACTTACAATGTAAATTCTCTTTTCGGCTTTAGTCGGTGGCTCCTTCAAAACAACAAGCCAGGGTTTGCTGCTCGGCTTTACCATTCGTCGCTGGATCAGGATCTCAAGGAGTACGAGAGTACGGGTGGTTCCTCCACCGTGGCTGGCGCACTGCGTTACCTCAAGAAGTCGACAGGCGGAGCCCCGATTATGGCTCGCCCTGTCGTGATCCCCTATCCTGACGATGCCGAGCTCATTAGAAATTACAGAGCCGCTTCGACCAAGGAGTACCTGGCAGCGCCTGCGACCGGACGGAATCCAGATACCGTGGGCGGCTATACAAATTTTCTTAGACATTTTAGTCAGTACCTGCGTCAAAATAACAAGCTTGGGATTGCGGCTCGGATTCACGACAAATCGCTGGATAAAGATGTTGAGAGCTTCAAGGCTGTCTCCTATGGTAATAGGCTAAGTATCAGTTCTGCATTGGCTCACCTCCGGGATATCCTGCCGCGCATTGTGCTCGGGCGCGAAACTGTCCTTTCTGCTCATCCGGCAGACGCAGTCACCAGGCGCGTTGGGGCCGCTGCTGAAGCTGGGCCAGCGGCACCGGCAAGAGCTCCCCAACCCGCCTCGCCAGCAACCGCTAGGCTGCCAGGCACCTACCGCGGCCTTCCACTGGTTGATGTGACCACACTGACTACCAGTTCCTCTGGGGCTCAGATCGGGGCGCTCGATCCGACAGCCCCGTCCAACGTTGCAACGGGGCGGGTGCTCGGCGCCGCCGAATGGCTGAGCGACGCCCATATCCAGAGAGATTACAATTTGCTGGAGGGGCAACTGCAGGGGATCAATCCGGCGCTCGCTGCCCGGACTCGGCTGGTGGATCCTTCCGTATCCCATCTACTGCGACACACGTCGCCGCAAGACGCTCGAGGCATATTGCAGTCCATCTATAATCAAAACAACGCCACAGCCGACTTCCTGTTCTTGCCAGTGAATAATGGCACGGCTACTAGCCCCGGCACCCATTGGTCGCTGCTGCTCGTTGATCGCCGCGACCCGGAAAGGCGGTTCGCCTATCACTACGACTCCCTCCAGCGAGAGGGATATAACGACGTGCCTGCAAAACAGCTCGCAGGACTGCTGAATGCCACCTTGGCGCCAGCCCCCATGGCCAGACAGACGAACCATTATGATTGCGGCGTATTTGTCCTGGAGGGCACGTGGGCGCTGGTTGAACGATTGGTGAAAGGGCAGCGGCCAGACCACGAGCCGCTGCCCCTCGACAACCTCGTTGCCGATCGGCAGGCGCTGCAAGACCGGCTAAGGAGGCGCTTGCCGCACGAGGAAGAGCCGCGGCAGCTGCTGGAGGATGAACCCGCCTCCCCACCGATGATGGCGTTCGAGCCAGGGGAACTGCGGCAACTGTTGGAGGACGAGCCTGCCTCCCCACCAATGATGGCGTTCGAGCCAGGGGAAC
>NZ_RZRR01000175.1:0-7837 GCF_003998555.1 Mesorhizobium sp. M7A.F.Ca.CA.002.09.1.1
CAAGGATGCCGCCCAGAAATCCGAAAACGTCGTCTCGCTGCCGCGCAAGCGTCCGCCAGGCGAGCCGGCTCCCGACGCCTATGCCGCGATCGACGCTTTCGCCAAGCCCGATACCGACCTCAACAAGGGCCTGCGCACGATCAAGGACAATGATCCGTCCTTCGAGCCGAAGGGTTTCGTCGACGGCGCCAAGATGGCTTACGAGATGATCGTCATGGCCTATGCCGACGGCGATCGCAAAACGCTGAAGAACCTGTTGTCGCGCGAGGTCTATGACGGTTTTGTCGCCGCCATCGGCGAGCGCGAGGCCAAGGCGGAAAAGATCCAGTCCTCCTTCGTCGGCATCGACAAGGCCGATATCGTCTCGGCCGAGATGAAGGGCGGCGAGGCGCATGTCACGCTGCGCATCATCAGCGAGCTGATTTCGGCGACCCGCGACAAGGCCGGTGCCGTCATCGACGGCGACCCGGAAACCGTGGCCGAGGTCAAGGATGTCTGGACCTTCGCCCGTGACACGCGCTCGCGCGATCCGAACTGGAAGCTCGTCGCCACCGAGGAAGAAGACTAGGGAATACGCGGCGAGGCTCCGGTGTCGCTATCGCCTCTTTTTGTCGAGAAAGCCTTCGGCGATCTGCCCGGCTGGGGCGATGACGACCATTCGGCCGCCTTCGCCGCCTTTCGGCGCTCGGCCTTCCATGTCCTGACCAAACCCTATCGCAGCGGCGCGCTCGGCGTCGACTTCGACGCCTTTGCGGATGTCTACGCCGAGGCCCGGACCGTTTCGCCGGCGAATCGGTCGCCGGTTTTGACCCGCGGCGAAGCTCGCGCCTTCTTCGAGCGCCATTTTGTCCCGGCGCTTATCCCTGCCGAAAATGGGCTCGTCACCGGTTTCTATGAACCGCAGGTCGAGACGTCACCGGTGCGCACGGACCGGTTTTCGGTGCCGCTGCTGTCGCGCCCGGCCGATCTCGTCGATATCGATGACGCAAACCGGCCGCCGGGCCTGGACCCCTATCTCGCTTTCGCGCGCCAGACGCCGAACGGGCCGGTCGAATATCATGACCGTGGCGAGATCGAGCGCGGCGCGCTTGATGGCAAGGGCCTGGAAATCGCCTGGTTGGCCGACAAGGTCGATGCCTTCTTCATTCACGTGCAAGGTGCCGCACGCCTCGCCATGACCGACGGCCGGCTTGCCCGCGTCACCTATGCCGCCAAATCCGGCCAGCGCTTCACCGGACCAGGCAAGGTCCTGAGCGAGATTGGCGAGATCCCGCTGGCGGAAGTGACGATGCAATCGATCCGCGCCTGGTTCAAGGCGCATCCGGACCGCGTCGACGAGATCCTGTGGCAGAACCGCTCCTACATTTTCTTCCGCCCGGCCGATGTCGAGGACGTTGCCCTTGGTCCGATCGCCGCCGCCAAGGTGCCGCTGACGCCGGGCCGCTCGATCGCCGTCGACCGCCTGCTGCACACATTCGGCACGCCCTTTTACATCGACGCGCCGACGCTCGCCGCCTTCGACGCAAAACCATTCCGCCGCCTGATGATCGCGCAGGACACTGGCTCCGCCATCACCGGGCCGGCGCGGGGCGACCTGTTCGCCGGTTCGGGCGATGCCGCGGGCGAGATCGCCGGCGTGGTCCGCAATGCCGCGGATTTTTATGCGCTGGTGCCGCGCGCGCTCATTGCGGGTGCGGTCCGATGACCCGGCGCCCGGACAAGCTCAGCGAGGACGACCGGGTTCTGTGGAACCTGGTGGCGCGCACGGCCAAGCCGCTGAAGGGGAAATTTGCCGTGGACATCCCCGAAATTCCTGCCGAGGCCAAGCCAAGCCAGTCGCAGCCCGCCCAGCCCGTCGCCAATGTCGCAGGGACCGCGAAGCCGAAGGCGCAGCATGTCACGCACCGCCTCGACGAACCGACGCTGGACAAATTGTCGAAGGGCCGGCTGCCGATCGAGGGCCGCGTCGATCTGCACGGCATGACGCAGGACGAGGCCTACTCGCTGCTGTTCTCGTTTCTGCACCGGGCGCATGCCGGCGGCGTCCGCTATGTCCTGGTCATCACCGGCAAGGGCTCGTCCTCCGGCGGCGATGGCGTGTTGCGGCGCGCCGTGCCGGCCTGGCTGTCGACGCCTGCCTTCCGGCCGCTCGTCTCCAGCCACGACCATGCCGCCCGCAATCACGGCGGTTCGGGTGCGCTCTATATCCGCCTGCGGCGGGTCCGTTCATGAGGATGGGCGCATGACCCCGTTCGGCGAGAAGCTGCGGACGCTGAGAAGCGAACGTGGTGTCCGCCAGAAGGACATGGCGGCGGCGATCGGCGTCAGCGCCGCCTATCTGTCGGCGCTCGAACATGGCAGGCGAGGCGCCCCGACCTGGACGCTGATCCAGAAGATCATCGGCTATTTCAACATCATCTGGGACGATGCCGAGGAACTGGCGCGGCTGGCCGAGGCCTCGCACCCGCGTGTAAAACTCGACACGTCGGGTCTTTCCCCCGCCGCCACCGAGCTCGCCAATCTGCTGGCGGAAAACATCGAGAAACTCGACGAAACCGAGCTTCGCCGCATCACCGCATCGATCCGCGGGGCGTTGAACCAGCGGCCGTAGCCTGACGGTCCGCGCCGGTACAAGTTCGCCTGCCTCACGAGGACACTGCCCGCCGGCGGGCAAAGTGGTGAGATCATTTCTTGCCGGCGGTGCCGCCATTTCCACCCCGGCCATGATCGCCGTGGTCGTGGCCATTGTTTCCGCCGCCCAGGCAGTCCGACGCCCCGGCATCACCGCAACAGCGGCCGGCCCAGAGGTCGTTGAGGTTGGCTTTGGCACAGCTGGTGGTCTGATCGGCCATGGCGGATCCGGCCATGCTCGACACCGCGATAGCGGCAAGAAGGGTGTTTCGCAGAAAAGCAGTCATCTGAAGTCTCCATGGTTGGTTTCGGTTCACGGCTGTGTGTCGCTGGCCGGAGCGAAATGGTTCACGGAGAAATGCGAATTCTGGCGGAGGGCCCATCGATTTCGTCATCCACGGGCGGAGCGGACGCGCAGACCCGAGGATCCATGCCGCGAGTTGCGAGCGTCGCGACGGGGCAAAAGATCTGGTGATGACGGTATGACGATTGCAGGCGCCTGTTCCTGCGCCGCAGCGTTCTTCATCGGCATCACGGCATGGATCCCGGGGTCTTCGCGACGGAGCTTCGCTCCTGCTCAGCCCTGTGATGACGAAGCGTTGGATGCCGCCCCTAGGGAAGCCGCCGTTGCCGGTGCCTACTGAACCGCGCCGACCAGAACTTGCTGGCCACCGCGGATCGAGACCCAGCGGCCGGTGTTGTCGATCGCCTGCCGCTTGAGGAAGCGGTAGCCGGTCGCGTCCCATGGCTTGACCTTGTCGGTCAGATTGTCGAGCACATAGTCGCCCTCGTCGGTGCGCACCGTCAGCACGGCGTGGCCCTCGCCGTCGGGCTTGCGCACGACGGTGATCAGAAGATCGGCAAGCGAGATGCTCATGCGCGAAAGCTGGCGTCGCTTTTCCAGCACATAGTCCTCGCAATCGCCGACGCCCTTGTCGGGATAGGCCCAGACCTCGTCCTTGCCGTAGATGTCCATGTCGCTCATCGGCTTGACGGCGGCGTTGACCCTGGCGGTGACATTGAGAAGCTTGCGCATCAGCGCGTCGGTCATCGGAGCCGGCGCCAGATTGGCCGGGCGGATCGAGCACTCGCCCGGATGCAGCTTGCAGAAATCATAGTGGCCGATCGGCTGCGAGGTGAGCCCCCCGGTCGCCATCGCTCCACCCGCCAAGGCCGGTGCCACCCAGCCCGCCGTCATTGCCAGCCCGGCCGCCACATACACGCGCAGCCGTCGCGCCATCGATGAGGAAATCATTGTCCCCGCTCACCCTTTGTTATTAACGAAAGGTTAAGGGGGATTTACAGTCCGTGTCAATTACGACGACGGTCGGATTGTCGGCATGGTTACCCGAGGGGCTGGACAGCGGCACTTGTGCAACAGAATCAGCCAGCCAGCCGGCTTTTACCGGTCAATCGCATGGCTTGTCGCCGTTAAGCTTGGTTTTATGCAAATCATCGTCCCAAAACCCGCAATTTTGGACGACGTGCATTATCTCTTGGCGGCGCGGACCAGCTTCGGCTTCGCCGCGACACGCTCCTGGCGGCCGTAGCTGGTGATGAAGTCGACGATGCGCGGCACGATTTCGGAGCGGAAGCGAGAACCGTTGAACACGCCGTAATGGCCGACCGCCGGCTGCATGTAGTGGGCGTGCCGCTCAGCCGGGATATTGGGGCAAAGATCATGCGCTGCCTTGGTCTGGCCAAGGCCTGATATGTCGTCGTTCTCGCCTTCGACCGTGAACAGCGCGACGTTGCGGATCGCCGACGGATCGATCCTGGTGCCGCGATGCGTCATCTCGCCCTTTGGCAAGGCCTGCCGCACGAAGACGGTGTCGACGGTCTGCAGGTAGAATTCGGCCGTCAGGTCCATGACCGCCAGATACTCGTCGTAGAAATCGCGGTGCTTCTCGGCATTGTCGCCATCATGCTTCACCAGATGCATGAAGAAGTCCTTGTGGGCGATGATGTGGCGATCGAGGTTCATGCTCATGAAGCCGGACAGCTGCAGGAAGCCTGGATAGACCTCGCGGCCGAAGCCTGGCACCGGCCACGGCGCATGCATCACGACATTGTCGCGGAACCAGTCGATGCCTTTTTCCTGCGCCAGCAGATTGACCGCGGTCGGGTTGCTGCGCGTGTCGATAGGCCCGCCCATCAACGTCATCGTCGAGGGCACGAACGGGTCGCCCTTGGATTCCATCAGCGCCACGGCGGCCAGCACCGGCACGGAAGGCTGGCACACCGCCATCACATGCGTGTCCGGCCCGAGCGTGTGCAGCATGTCGATGACATAGTCGATGTAGTCGTCGAGATCGAATTGGCCGTCGGCAAGCGGCACCATGCGGGCATCGACCCAGTCGGTGATGTGCACGTCGGCATAGGGCAGCATCGCTTCCACCGTGCCGCGCAGCAGCGTCGCATAATGGCCCGACATCGGCGCCACGATCAGAAGCTTCGGATCGGGCTTGCGCCCGGCGGGGACAGCGCGCTCGAAGCGCACGAGATTGCAGAACGGCTTCGACCAGACGGTCTTCTCGGCGACCTCGACGCTCTTCCAGTCGACCACGGTCTTGCTCAGGCCGAAGGCCGGCTTGCCGTAGCGGCGCGTGGTGCGCTCGAACAGTTCGGCCGTCGCCGCGATCGAACGGCCCCATTGCGTGTGGGAAAACGGATTGAGCGGATTGGAGTAGAACATCCGCACCGCGTCGGCATAGAGGCGCGCCGGCTGCAGGGCGGCGTGGTTCATCTCATAGAGCTGGTAGAACATCGAGAAACCCCGCTGCTGCCTGCGACCGAAGGCACGACGAGCAGCGCCGAGCCTAAATGTCTCGCGGGGAAGTTAACAACTAATTGCTGCGATGCAATACGTCACGCTGCGTGACCAATGCTTCTTTGGTTCAAGGCCATGGAAATCGGGGCCGAACGGTGCCAGCCGGCTCAGTGTGCGGCTGCGAAATGTGTAGGTAATGTGTCCGGCCCTTGCCGGACACAGGAAGCTCTAGACGCGCGCCATGCACACGGAAGTGTGGCCGGAGCCGATGAAGCCGAGCTGGCCGGCCGCGCCCTTCGACAGGTCGAGCACGCGTCCCTTGATGAACGGACCGCGATCGTTGATGCGCACGACGACGCTGCGGCCGTTGTTCTTGTTGGTCACCCTGAGCTTGGTGCCGAAAGGCAAGGTGCGATGCGCGGCGGTCATCGCCGACGGGTTCATGCGCTCGCCCGAGGCGGTTCTGGAGTGCAGGGCGTACCACGAGGCGCGGCCGCACTGGGCGGCGGCGGTCGCCGAAGAAGCGCCGACCATCAGGCCAGCAGCGATCGTTACCGCGACAATCGCGGTCTGTTTTGGGTTCTTCATATTTGGGGGATGGCTCCGTTTTTGACAGACCCCAGCCGTTAGGTGCCAAATAAGGCGGGAAATGCGGCAGTGATCTGGCGGTTCCGTGGCAATGGCACACGTTTGGAGTCGCTGGGTAACAGTCTGTCAGGGATTTTCCGGCACGCGATGATCAATCAACGATGATCTTTGTGTTGCTATCGGGCATCCGTTTGACAAGATCGAACATTAATATCCAAGTAGAGCTCGGCGCGGCCGGGCCACTTCCTTTGGCTCTTTTATCGCGGTCCCGATGCTGTAACCAATCGACTTCAAAAGGGAGATCCGGCAATGAGGCTGACCAAAAATCTGCTGGCGTTGATTGTGCTTGCCGTCGGCGCGCTGTGGTCGCTGCAAGGCATCGGCGTTGTCGGCGGCAGCTTCATGACCGGCCAGTCGCAATGGCTCTATATCGGCGTCGTCACCATGCTGGTCGGGCTGATCGGGTTGGTGTGGGCGAACCGGTCAAGCGGGTGAGCTTGATGAAAGGTCGACCCCACTCCGGCCCTTCGGGCCACCTCTCCCCCGATCGACGGGGGAGAGGAAAAGCGCGAGCTCGCCGACCTTGGCTCCTTTCCTCTCCCTCCGGAGGGGGGGAGAGGTGGTGCTGCGAAGCTGCGACGGAGTGGGGGAAGGCGGTCCTCCAGGGCCCTGCCCCCGACAGCCCTACCCGAACAGCCGATCCAGAATCTTGCCCTCCAGCCGGGCCAGCTCCACCGAACCGCGCCGGCGCGGCCGTTCCACGGGCACATCCAGATCGAGCGCGACCCGGCCTTCACTGATCACCACGACCCGGTCGGCGAGCGCGACCGCTTCGGCGACATCATGCGTGACCAGCACGGCCGTGAACTTCTGCGCGATCCAGATGCGTTCCAGAAGCTGCTGCATCTCGATGCGGGTCAGGGCGTCGAGTGCGCCGAGCGGCTCGTCGAGAGCCAGGATCTGCGGGTGGCCGACCAGCGCGCGGGCCAGCGCCACGCGCTGCTTCTGACCTCCGGACAGCACCGAAGGCCATTCGTCGGCCCGGTCGGCAAGCCCGACCTCGCCGAGGATGTCGAGCGCGCGGTGCCTCGCTTCGCTACCGGTGGCGATGCCGGTCAGCCCGACCTCGACGTTTTTCACCACGCTGGCCCAGGGCAGGAGCCGTGGCTCCTGGAACATGAAGCGCGTGCGGCTGTGTCCTTCCTCTTCGACGCCGAAGGACAGCGATCCCGATGTCGGCCGGTCGAGCCCGGCCAGAAGCCGCAACAGCGTGCTCTTGCCGCAGCCGCTCTTGCCGATGACGGCGAGGAACTGCCCGGCCGGCACGTCCAGGTCGATGCCGTCGAGCACGGTCTTGTCGCCGAAGCGCTTGCCGGCATGCCTGAAGGCAAAGGCCCGCTGTCCTTCGACGGAGCCGATCGGCCGCACCGGCGTGGCGACGAAGGAACGGGCTGCGGTCAGGCTGGCGGCGGTCATGGGCAATCTCTCATCCGTTCTGGAAGGCCGGATGCCAGCCAAGCGACAAACGCTCGAGCAGGCGGGCGAGGCTGTCGGCGAGCTTGCCGAGCAGCGCGTAGATCAGGATCGACAGCACGACGACATCGATCAGCAGGAATTCGCGCGCCTGCATGGCCATGTAGCCGAGGCCCGAACTGGCCGAGATGGTTTCGGCGACGATCAGCGTCAGCCACATGATGCCCAGGGCATAGCGCAGGCCGACGAAGATCGACGGCAGCGCGCCGGGCAGGATGACGCGGAAGAACAGGGCGCGCCGGTCCATGCCGTAGACGCGGCCCATCTCGACCAGCTGTGGGTCGACGCTCTGGATGCCGAGCAGCGTGTTGACGT
>NZ_RZRR01000176.1:0-7832 GCF_003998555.1 Mesorhizobium sp. M7A.F.Ca.CA.002.09.1.1
CATCGTGCCGGACAATGCACTGGCGCGCCGCTTTCGCGATGCCGCCGGCCGGCTCAACCAGCAGGTCGCGGCGATTGCCGATACGGTGCTGCTGATGGTGGCGGGGCTGCCGCTCAAGGTGAAATGATATGACCGATATCGACGATAAGGACGAAGAGCGCCACCGCGCCAAGATGGCCAAGCGCAAGGCGGTGCAGGATGCCGAGGTGGCGAGCAAGACGGTCGAGAAGGGATTGCTCATCGTCAACACCGGCCCGGGCAAAGGCAAGACCACGGCCGCCTTCGGGCTGGCGCTGCGGATGCTCGGCTACGGCAAGCGCGTCGGTGTCGTCCAGTTCATCAAGGGCAAGTGGCACACCGGCGAGAAAGACGCCTTCGCCGCCTTCGGCGACCGTGTCGTGTGGCACGCGATGGGCGAGGGGTTCACCTGGGAAACCCAGGATCTGAAGCGCGACATCGCTGCCGCCGAAGCCGCCTGGGCCAAGGTGCTCGAACTGATGGCCGATCCGTCGATCAGCCTGCTGGTGCTCGACGAATTGAACATTGCGCTGCGCTACGACTATCTCGATCTCGACAGAGTGGTTGGCGCGCTAAAAGCGCGGCGCGAGGGCCTGCATGTCGTTGTCACCGGCCGCAACGCCAAGCCGGCGCTGGTCGAGGCCGCAGACCTCGTCACCGAAATGAGCGTGACCAAGCATCATTTTTCCGCCGGCGTGAAAGCGCAGCAGGGGATCGAGTTCTGAGTGTTCCTCAACCTCCCCAGACGGGGGAGGGTGAGGTTAGGTCACAACGATGACAACGACCGAAACCAACCCGAACAGAGCGATCAGCAGATAGTCGGCGACGCGATAGAGTTTCAGCGCCTGCCTGATGTCGAGGCTGTCGGCTTCACGCCGCCCACCTTCGCCCATGAAGACGTCGTCGACCAGCACGCCGCCATAGAAGCGCGGGCCGGCGAGCGCCAGGCCGAGCGCACCGGCCATCGCCGCTTCCGGCCAGCCGGCATTGGGCGAGCGGTGTTTTTTCGCGTCGCGCCGCACCGCATGCCAGGCTTTTTTCGCATCAGCGCCTTTGACGAAGAACGCCGCCAGCACGATCAGAAGCGCCGTCAGCCGCGACGCCGGCAGGTTGATCCAATCGTCAAAGCGCGCCGCCGCCCAGCCGAACGCCTCGTGGCGCGGGGTGCGGTGGCCGATCATCGAATCGGCGGTGTTGGCGGCCTTGTAGGCGGCGCCGCCGGCCAGGCCGCCGACGCCGGTCCAGAAGGCAGGGGCGACGATGCCGTCGGAAAAATTCTCGGCCAGGCTCTCGATCGCCGCGCGGCAGACACCGGCCCGGTCGAGCGTTTCAGGGTCGCGACCGACGATCCGCGAAACGGCAAGGCGGGCCAAGGCGATGCCGCCGGTGTCGAGGGCGTCAGCCACCGCCTCGACATGCTCATAGAGGCTCTTCTGCGACAGAAGCGACGTTGCCAGAAGGGCCGTGATGACGAGGCCCATGGGAACGAACCAGAACAGGATCTGCACGCCCAGGCCAATTATCGCCGGCACCAGCACGATGACCAGCAGCGCCTGGACACCGCGCTTGCGACGCAGCGCGTCGGGATCAGTGGCGCGGTTGAGCCTGCGGTCGAGAAAGGATATCAGCCTGCCGAACCACGTCACCGGATGGCCGATGGCGCGAAACAGCCAGTCGGGGTAACCGAGGGCGAATTCGACGACCAATGACAGGAAAGCGATCAGGACTGACATGAAGCTTCTTAATGGGGCGGTTGTGGACCATGGTGGAAGTCTTGGCCGCGCGAGGGTGCTTTTCCCCAACGCCCTGCTGCCTTTCGTCGACCTCTCGACCGGTATCAATCCGCACTCCTACCCGCTTTTCGACCTGCCCGCCACCTCGCTGTCGCGGTTGCCGGAAGCCGCGCGCACACGCGACCTGACAGAGATCGCGGCCAGTACTTACGGCGCGCCGTCGCCAGCCAACGTCGTGGCGGCGCCGGGCACGCAGATCCTGTTGCCGCGCGTTGCGTCGCTCATTTCGCCCGGCAAGGCGTTGGTGCTGGGTCCGACCTACGCCGAACATGCCCGCGCTGCCGCGATCGCCGGGCACCAGGTGGCGGAGGTCGATAATTTCGAAGCGTTGGCGGACGCCGACCTCGTCATCATCGTCAATCCGAACAATCCGGATGGACGTGTCATAGAGCGCGGCCGGTTGCTGGCTCTGGCCGCCGGATTGCGCGCCAAGGGCGGACTGCTGGTCGTCGACGAGGCGTTCATGGATGTCGGCCCGCGTCAGCACAGCGTCGCGGGCGATGTCGGTCGGGGCGGCCTCGTCGTGCTGCGCTCGTTCGGCAAGTTCTTTGGCCTGGCCGGGCTGCGGCTCGGCTTTGCACTTTCCGATACTGCGACGGTCGACCGGCTGGATACGCAGTTCGGACCATGGGCCGTCGCCGGCCCGGCGCTGGAATATGGCATCCGCGCGCTTGCCGACATCGGGTGGCAGGACGTGATGCGGGCGTCGTTGGCCGGTGAATCGGCGCGTCTCGATGCGCTTTTCAGCCGCTTCGGCGTTCCTGTTGCGGGCGGAACCACACTGTATCGTTTCCTCAGTCTGACCAATGCCGCCGATTTGTTTGCAGCGCTCGGCGAGCGCGGCATCCTGCTTCGCCATTTTGCCGACCGGCCTGACGTTCTGCGCGCCGGCCTGCCGGGCAGTGAGGAGGAATGGCAGCGGCTCGAATCCGCACTTGCCGAGTGGGCGTCGCGGCGCAAGCATCAATCGAAGGGTTCAAAACGATGATCCATGTCTGCTCGCTTGCAAAGATCGAGGAAACGGTGGCCAGGACCGGCGCCGACCGCATGCTTTCGCTGCTCGCCGCCGGAACGGAGGTGGTGCGGCCGGCCTCGATCTCGAGGGAAAACCACCTGCATCTGGTCATGCACGACATCGCGGTGGCGCAGGACGGCATGACCATGCCGGGCGAAGACCATGTCCGCAATCTGCTCGATTTCGCGCGCCGGTGGGACCGGGCAAGGCCGATGCTCGTGCATTGCTATGCCGGCATCAGCCGCTCGACGGCTTCGGCCTATATCATCGCGGCAGCACTGGCGCCGAAGCGTGACGAGGCCGAATTGGCGCGGACGCTGCGGGCGCTGTCGCCTTCGGCAACGCCCAATCCGCGACTGATCGCCGTGGCCGATGCGTTGCTTGAGCGCAACGGCCGCATGGTCGAGGCGATCGAATCGATCGGGCGCGGCGCGGACGCCTTTGAAGGCACGCCCTTTGCGCTGAGGATCGACAGCTAGCTTTGCCCCCATATCGTTGTTCGTCTGATCCGCCTCCTCCATCGCCTCGTTTGTTCAAGAGGATCTGGAATAGCGATGACAGCGCTTGCCACTGGTTTGGAGGCTACGTCAACCACTCCGCGAGCTTCGCCTTGCGCACATCTTGCAGCAGGCTGATGAAGCCGTCGGCCTGATATTCTGCCGTCAGCCGGCCCTTCTCCGCCGTCGCGATGCTGGCGTCGCCGACGACGCCGTTCGGGTTGAGATCGCTGGCGATCCAGGCGAAGGCGTGGGTGCCGGTGTGGCGCAGCAGCGAAAATTCCTTTTCGGCCTTGGCGACATTGGAAACGAAATTGTCTGATTTGCCCATGTCCACGAGGTCCGGCCGGAAATGCAGCATCAGCGAGGTCTCGACATCGCCGCCATGGATGCCGTGACGGTCCTCCAGTTCGGTATACATGCCGGCCGGACGGCCAAAACGCTGCCAGCTGGTCTTCACCGCCAGCATCTTTTCGCGCACGCGCAATTCGCGCGTGACGACGCCCATGATCTCCTCGTTGCCGCCATGCGAATTGACCACGATCAGCTTGCGCACACCGGCGCGCGCGATCGACAGGCCAAGCTCGGTCCAGGCTTCGATCAGCGTGGTTGCCGGCAGAGTGAGGGTGCCCGGCGCATGCAGGTGTTCGTTGGATTTGCCCACGGCCTGCACCGGCAGGATGCGGATGTCGAGATCGTCGGGCAGGCGCGAAATGACCGTGTCGAGCATGCCGTTCATGATCGACGTGTCGGTCGAAACAGGCAGATGCGGCCCATGCTGCTCGATCGCCGCCACTGGCAGCACGGCGATGGTCGCCTCGGGATCGATCGAGGCGTATTCGGTGGTCCGGTAGTCGCCCCACCACACGCGTCTTTTGGGTACGGTCATGTCATGCCTCTTCAATGGTCAGGCAGACCTAGCGCGGGACGGGCGGCCTGTCGATCACCCCGCCGCGATGGCCTCGATTTCGACCTTGAATTCGGGCCGGGCAAAGCCGGAAACAATCATCAATGTCGACGCTGGCGCGGGGCTCGAAAACAGCCGGTCGCGGACGTCCATATAGGGCCGCAGATGCGCGCGGTCGGTGACATAGGCGTTGATGCGCACGATATCCCTGAGACCCAGGCCGGCTTCGCCGAGAATCGCCGCGATGTTTTGAAAGCAGAGTTCGGCCTGCGCTCCGGCGTCTTCGGGAATCAGGTCGTCGGCGGTGATGGCGACCTGGCCCGAGCACAGCACAAGCCGCTTGCCGGCCGGCACCTCGACGCCGTGACTGTAGCGGGCAAAGGGCGGCTTGATGGACTTCGGGGTGAGGAATTTGAACATGGCAATCTCCTGGATGCCGCCACCTAAAGCCGGACTCATTACACCTTCAAGATGGCGGTGCATGTTGCCCGGGCGATTGTGGACAGCCGTTCAAAAAATAGGCACGATGCCTTCCGTACAGCATGACCCGTTCGCGCTTGGCATGGCAACGTCTTTCAAGCGGGCGGTCCCGGCGCCAGACGCCGGTGGCATGTGTCTTGCTTCTTGAATCTTTGGTGTCGAGCCTGGCGCGTGGCGCGCCGGAGCAAACAGAGGGTGGTGTCGATGTACGGAAAACAGAAGATCTCGGTGGCGGTTGTGGCCCTGCTTGCAGCCAGCACGCTGGGTGCGGCTGCGAATGAGAAAGTCACCTTCGGCACCAACTGGTTGGCCGAGCCGGAACATGGCGGATATTACCAGTCCGTGGCGGACGGCACCTACGCCGCCTGCGGCCTCGACGTCACCATCATGCAGGGCGGTCCGCAAGTCAGCGGCCGGCCGATGCTGCTGGCCGGCAAGATCGATTTCTACATGGGCGGCAATCTGCTGTCGGCCTTCGATGCGGTCCAGCAAGGCATACCGATGCGCGTGGTGGCGGCGGATTTCCAGAAGGACCCGCAGGTCATCATGTCCCACCCCGGCGAGGGGCTCGACAAATGGGAGGACCTGAAGAACGCCGACCAGTACATATTGGGCGACGAGGGCGTGCAGACCTTCTTCCAGTGGATGGTCATCGAACTCGGCTTCGACGCCTCCAAACGCGCGCCCTACACCTACAACACCGCTCCCTTCCTCGCCAACAAGAAGTCGATCCAGCAGGGCTACGTCACCTCAGAGCCGTTCGCGGTCCAGAAGGAAGGCGGCTTCGTGCCGAACCAGTTCCTGCTCGCCGACTATGGCTGGGACACATATTCGACGACGATCGAAGTGATGCAGGACACGATCGACAAGAAGCCGGAGGTGGTCCAGTGCTTCGTCGATGGCTCGGCCAAGGGCTGGTACAAATATCTCTACGGCGACAACAAAGCCGCCAACGACATGATCAAGAAAGACAATCCCGACATGAGCGACGAGCAGATCGCGTTCTCGATCGAGCAGATGAAGAAGTTCGGCCTGGCCGATTCCGGCGACACCGAAAAGCTCGGCATCGGCGCCATGACCGACGCGCGGATCAAGAGTTTCTACGACAAGATGGTAAAGGCTAAGGTCACGCCAGCCGGCATCGACATCAAGAAGGCCTACACGCTGACCTTCATCAACAAAGGCGTCGGGCTCGAGCTGAAGAAATAGGCCGCCCCGGAATGATAAGGGAAAAAGTGGCGCAAGCGCCGGCTGCGTCGGGTGCGGCCCCGACGCTCCTGGCGCTGAAGGGCGTCGGCAAGGTGTTCTCCAACGGCGTGACGGCGCTCAGCGACGTCGACCTGACCATCCGGGAAGGCGATTTCGTCAGCCTGCTCGGGCCGTCGGGTTGCGGCAAGTCGACGGCGCTGCGGCTGATCGCCGGCCTGTCGACGCCAACTTCCGGCGTGCTCGATTGGCGCGGTGGCGGCTCGCTCGACCGCTCGAACATCGGCTTCGTCTTCCAGGAGCCGACGCTGCTGCCTTGGGCCAATGTTTTCGACAATGTCTGGCTACCGCTTCGGCTGAAAGGCATTTCGCACGCCAAGGCGACACCGGCGGTAACGGAGATGTTGGCGCGGGTTCACCTGACCGGCTTCGAAAACGCGGTGCCGCGCGAACTGTCAGGCGGCATGAAGATGCGCGTATCCATAGCGCGCGCCATGGTGACCAAACCGCGCGTGCTGCTGATGGACGAACCGTTCGCGGCACTCGACGAGATCACCCGCTTCAAGCTCAACAACGATCTCCTGGAACTGTGGCAGGACGAACGGTTCACCGTCGTCTTCGTCACCCACAGTGTCTTCGAAAGCGTGTTCCTGTCCAACCGCGTCGTCGTCATGGCGGCGCGGCCGGGCAGGGTGTTCGACGAACTCGCCATCGAGGCCTCCTATCCGCGCGACGAGGCGTTTCGCACCTCGCCAGACTATGCGGCACTGTGCCGTCAGGCTTCCGACGTGCTGGTCAAGGCCATCAACTCAACAGCAGGCGCGCATTATGACGGCCATTGACGAGCGCGTGCTCGAACTCGACCCCGAGGAAGCACGCCGCGTGCGCCAGGCGCGGTTCGAACGGATCGGCCGCTGGGTGCTGCCGCTGGCGATCATGATCCTGGCGATCTGGCTGTGGGATCGCATCTGCGTGTGGAACGAGATCCCGCAATACATCCTGCCGCGTCCCGGCGTGGTGCTGTGGACGCTCTACAACGATGCCGGCCTGCTGTTTTCCTCGCTGCTGGTCACCTTGCGCATCACCTTTCTCAGCTTGGCTCTGGCGGTCATAGGCGGGGTCGGGCTGGCGGTGCTGTTCGCGCAGTCGAAATGGGTCGAGATGTCGTTCTTCCCCTTCGCCATCGTGCTGCAGGTGACGCCGATCGTGGCGATCTTTCCGCTGATCAACATCTATGTGAACGACCAGACGACCAAGCTTCTGCTGTGCGCCTGGATCGTCGCCTTCTTTCCGATCCTGTCCAACACCACGCTTGGCCTCAACTCCGTCGACCGCAATCTGCGCGATATGTTCAAGCTCAACGGCGCGACGCGCTGGCAGCAATTGCGCTATCTCAGGCTGCCGGCGGCGATGCCCTATTTCCTCGGCGGGTTGAAGATCGCCGGCGGCCTGTCGCTGATCGGCGCCGTGGTGGCCGAGTTCGTTGCCGGTACCACCGGCCAGTCGTCCGGCCTTGCCTCGCGCATCATCGAGGCCGGCTACCGGCTCAACGCGCCGCGGCTGTTCGCGGCGCTGTTCCTGATCTCGCTGACCGGCATTTTGATCTTCCTCGTGCTGTCGCTGATATCGCATCTCATCTTGCGGCGCTGGCATGAAAGCGCGCTGAAGCAGGAGCGCTAGGCCTTGATTCCCAACACTGGTTCATACCGGCTTACCAACGTCAGGCTTCACGCGTCCCTGACACCGGGGCTCGCTGCTGTCCCCGATAGCGATGGCTTCGCGCTTGCCGACGTCACTGTCGCCGACGGCAAGATTTCCAACATCGCCGCGCATGGCCGATTGAAAGCGTCTGCCGACGCCGTCGATCTCGGCGGTCGCATCGTGCTGCCGTGCTTCGTCGACTGCCACACGCATAT
>NZ_RZRR01000177.1:0-7794 GCF_003998555.1 Mesorhizobium sp. M7A.F.Ca.CA.002.09.1.1
CCCTTACGCAAGTGCCGTCCGACGTGTCGTAGTCGGTGCCGAAAACCTCGATCGCGTCGATGATGCCCGATGCGGCCATGAGCACTCTGGGAACCAGATGGGTTTCCGGCGAATGCCACTCACCGAGCTCGCCATCGGGATCGGCGCCACAAGCGTTGAAATAGCGCAGGATCGCAAATTTCATTCCGTACGCGGACGCATAGTCGCCGATGATCTGTTCACCCATCAGCTTGGTGCGCCCATAGGGGCTGATCGGATTTTGCGAGGAGGTCTCGCGAACCGGCAACGCCTCCGGCACGCCGTAGGTCGCACAGCTGCTGGAGAAGATGATGTTTTCGATCGAACTCGCGCGTGCGGCATCGAGCACCGCGATGGTGCCTGTCACATTGGTCGAATAATATTCGGCCGGCTCGCGAACGGACTCTCCGACATAGGCCAGCGCAGCAAAATGGATCACGGCCGTCGGCCGGTGCGTTTCCATCGCCCGCCGCAGTGCATCCCGATCCCGGATATCGCCGACGACAAGCGGCCCCCAGGCGACGGATCTCTCATTGCCGCGGCTCAGATTGTCGAAAACCACCGGCATGTAGCCGGCGGCGGCCAACTGCTTGCAGGTGTGGCTGCCGATGAAGCCGGCTCCACCCGTCACCAGGACCGCCGGCCGGCTCATGAAGCAGCAGCTCCTCTGGCGATGTGACTTCCGTAGAGCAGGGTATCAAAATACTCGACGGTACGCGCGAGCCCCTGGCTCAAGCTGATTTTCGGCTCCCAGCCGAGATTGGCCCTGGCAAAGGAGATGTCCGGCTTGCGTTGCCTGGGATCGTCGACGGGCAGCGGCCGATGCACGGTCTTCGATCGGGCGTTGGTGTAATCGACGACCAGCGTCGCCAGTTCCATGATGGTGAATTCGGCAGGGTTGCCGAGATTGACCGGGTGGGCGGGCGCGTTCGGCGCATTCATCAGCCGGATAAAGCCCTCGATCAGGTCGTCGGCATAGCAGAAGGAGCGCGTCTGCTGGCCGCTGCCATAGACGGTCAGGTCCTCGCCGCGCAGCGCCTGGACGATGAAGTTCGAAACCACACGTCCATCGTCGGGCTGCATGCGGCGACCGTAGGTGTTGAAAATGCGGGCGACACGAATATCGAGACCATAGGTTCTCGAATAATCGAAGAACAGGGTTTCGGCCGAGCGCTTGCCTTCATCGTAGCAGGAGCGCGGCCCGTGCGTATTGACGTTGCCGAAGTAGCTCTCGGGCTGTGGATGCACGAAGGGATCGCCATAGACTTCGGACGTCGAGGCCTGGAATATCTTGGCCTTGTTCTGTCGCGCGAGTTCCAGAAGGTTCAGCGAGCCAAGCACGCTTGTCTTGAAGGTGTGGATCGGATCTGCCTGGTAGTGCGGCGGAGAGGCTGGGCAGGCGAGATTGTAGATCTCGTCGCACTGAAGGTCCGAAGGCAGTGCATCGACGATGTCGTGCTCGATGCAGCTGAAGCTCGGATTGCGCTGAAGGGCATTGAGATTGTATCTTTTGCCGGTGTGGAAATTGTCCAGCGCGACAACGTCGTATCCGTCCCGCAAAAGACGTTCGCACAGATGCGAACCTAAAAATCCCGCTCCTCCGGCGACAAGGGCGCGTCGTCGGCTTTGGCTGGCGTCCTTTTGGCTGCCGGATTCCAGTTTCAGAACCTTGACAAGCTTAGTCATGCTTTCCTCATACGCACCGAACACGCTACCGCCGGGCCGGGACAAAGCATCGCCCGGCCACGTTCCTGAGAACGTGGCAAACCTCCGCATCTGCGGAAGCGCCATCACTGATGTGCGTCAATTGTTCTTGGCTTTCGCGAAGCTGGTGCGACTACACAACCTCCGTGCTGCCGCTCAGCATTCTCCGCGCCCCGAAATCGCGATCACACGCCCGGTGTCACCATCGATTGCTCGCCCAAATTGCACATCCCAACGCATCGAAAATATACCTGTGGAAATTATAGTCAACCAAATTAGCAATTCCTTAACCAAATGCGCTCGCGAATGGTTAATCATGAAAGCGGCTACGGCCTCTCGGACCGAAGCATGGCGCACAAGGCAAATCCTGTTTATGAATCAGCATATTGGCTCGATCGACGTCAATATGTTGCCGGACGCGCCAAGCTGTTCCTTGAGGTAGAATCAAAACCTGACAGCAAGAACGGCCAAGAATGAGCCGACAGCAATGTTCAGCGCGGCGCGCGAAATACACGGCTTAATTTTTGAGCGCATAGGTAGAACGTTATCGGCATTGTTGCGCAGCCACGCCGCCAATCTGGTTGCGCTCGCACCCCGTACGGTCCACCTCCAGGGTGGCTGCCGCAACTGGCCATCGCCTTTTGGCCGTCGGGGCGCTATTGGCAAGGTCACGATACGCCATGGTGATGTGAATGCGCTTTCTGTTTGTCCTGATCCTGCTTGTCGGCGCCGGCGTCGGTGTCATCTATCCCTGGGCGATGAGCAATTTCTCCGGGCACGAGATCGGCACCTGGCGGGTCTATGAGCAAGGCCGTTTCAAGCCGCTGACGGTGCCGCTCTCCGGCCGCGATGCGCCGGTGCGGGTGCTGGTCGACCTGACCGCAAGAGCCGAGCGCATCGTCTCGCAGCAGCGCACCGTGCTGACGCTGACCGCCGCCAGCAATGGCCGCACGGTGCTCGCCTCGACGCTGCAGTTCAACCATTCCGACAATCCTCGCCAGGCCAGCCCGCAACTGCCCGACAAGATCTTTCGCGACGAGGCCGGCGTCATCGCGACCGTCAGCCCGGGTCCCTACGTCTTCACCGTCGGACCGGGTGATGCCGACGACATACCGATGCGGGCTGTCGATCTCATCCTGCGCTCCGGCGCAGGCGAGATCGACAGCCGTGCACGGCCGGTCGGCTTCGCGCTGATGGCGATCGGCCTGATCGGATTTTTGCTGACCTTGCGCACTCGAGGCGGTCGGCCGGAAAATCCGAACTCTCAGCCGCCACCGCCGCGCTGGGGCAGGGGCTGATGCATGTCGCCCAAAAGTGTGCAGCGGTTTTGGGACAACGACATGCATAACGGCACAAAACGATGAACTACCGCCACGCCTACCATGCCGGGAATTTCGCCGACGTCGTCAAGCATGTCGTGCTGACGCGCTTGCTCGAGTATCTGAAGCAGAAGGACAAGGCGTTTCGGGTCGTCGACACCCATGCCGGCATTGGCCGCTACGATCTGTCGTCGGCCGAAGCGCAGAAGACGGGTGAGTGGCAAGGCGGCATCGGCAGGCTGATCGATGCCCCGTTTGCCGCGCCGGTGGCAGCACTGCTCGCGCCTTATCTGGAGACAATACGGTCGCTCAACCCTGAGGGTGGCATCCAGAAATACCCGGGCTCGCCGTTGATTGCGCGCCATCTCATGCGCAAGCAGGACAGGCTGACCGCGATCGAGCTGCACCCCAAGGATGCCGCGAGGCTGAGGACGTTCTTTGCCGGCGATTTCCAGGCCCGGATCATCGAACTCGATGGCTGGCTGGCGCTCGGCGCCCATCTGCCGCCGAAGGAGAAGCGCGGCCTTGTTCTCATCGATCCGCCATTCGAGGAAGCGGGTGAGTTCGATCGCCTCGTCGACGGGCTCATAAGGGCGCACAAGCGCTGGCCAGGCGGCATCTACGCGCTCTGGTATCCGATCAAGGACCGCAAGGCGATCATCGCTTTCCGCAAGGCGCTGAAGCAATCGGGCATCCCGAAGCTGCTCGACATCGAATTCGAGATCAGGCCGGCCTCTTCGGAACCCAGCCTCGACGGCAGCGGTCTGCTGGTGGTCAATCCGCCGTTCACGCTGGAGGGCGAGTTGCGGACGCTGCTGCCGGCCCTGCACAGGCTGCTTGCGGTGGGGCGGCCGGCGCACTGGTCGTTGGAATGGCTGGCCGGCGAGCAGGCTTGAGGCGGGCTCATTGACGACCCGGGACCCGCGCTCTTTTGGATCCGGGCATGAACGTGCCAGAGCCATTCCGGTGCCGTGTAAATTCGGCTTTGGTCAAAAAGCAGTTTCAAACTGGGAAACCATTGTCAACGCAACCGCTTGACCGCCGCCGAGCGAATCCGCACAGTGCGCACAATCGACCTTGAGAGGCTGCCATGACTCGCTTCGCCAAATCCGCTCTTGCCGCCCTGATTTCGCTCTGCACCCCGCTTGCCGCGCCTCTCGGTATCACCCAGACCGTGCAGGCCGCCGATCTTACGGTCTATTCCGATGAAGACAGCGGGGTCTGCGGTCAGCCTTGGGTACTGAACAAGATCACCAGCCGCTTTTCCTATCAGGTGCATCACGTGCCGCATCTGCCGGATGTGCAGATCACCGATTTCCGGCGCATTCACCAGCATCGCTATCTGGCGGCCGACGATACCTGGCCGATCGGTCGCCGTTATTGCGGGGCCACCGTCAGCCTGTCCGACGGCCGCGATCGCACCATCTGGTACCTGATCGAGGAAGGCCAGGGCTTTGCCTCGATCGGCGACAATGTCGAATTCTGCGTCTCGGGCTTCGACCGCTGGATGGTCTACAACGGCCGCTGCCGCATTCTGCGCTAAACCCGGTTTCCCCTTCCAATCTCTTTCGCGCCTGTGGCTTGATCGGCTGCAGGCGTTTTTCGTGCCGCGTTGACAGCTGGCGCGATCCGTCGCATATGTATGAGACAGACCTGTCTCACCACTCGGTATGCGCCATGACACCATCGCCCGTTTCCGATAAGCGCCAGCACGTCGTTGAAACGGCCTACGTGCTGTTCAAGCGCGCCGGCTTCCATGCGACGGGTATCGACCGGATCATCGCCGAAGCCGATGTGGCCAAGATGACGATGTATCGCCACTTCCCCAGCAAGGACGAATTGATCGTCGAGGTGCTCGACTATCGCGCTATGCGTTTCGACCGCCAGCTCGACCGGCTCGCCCAGGAGGGCATTCCGCCGGAACAGAAAATCGGAAGGATTTTTGACTGGCATGCACTCTGGTTCCGCAGCGCCGATTTCCATGGCTGTCTGTTCGCACATGCATTGGCCGAGTTCGGCGATCCCGGGCATCCGGTTTTCAAGGCCGTTGTCAGGCAGAAGAACGGCCTCAAGCGGCGCATGCGGTCTATCCTCGAAGAGATGATGCCGCGCGGCCGCGCCGAAAGCGTGGCGGCGACACTGCTTATGCTGATCGAAGGTGCGACCTTGCTGGCGCAGATGGGGCCGGCCGACGCCGCCATTCGCGACGCCCGCAAGGCGGCCATGGGCATCGTCGCTGCTTCGCGTAAGTCCCAATGAGCCCGCTGGTCATCGGGCTCGCATTGTTTGCGGCGATCCTGCACGCAACCTGGAACGCGTTCCTGCGCACGGGGGCCGACAGGTTGTGGACCGTCACCGTCATGAGCTTTTCCAGTACGGCGCTCGCCATCCCCTTAGCCTTCTTCCACGCCCTTCCGGCCGCGCCGGCCTGGTCCTACATTGTGCTCTCGGCCTGCCTGCAGGTTGGCTACAGTTTGTTTCTGGTGGCCGCCTACAGATATGGCGAGCTGGGACAGGTCTATCCGATCGTTCGCGGCAGCGTGCCGCTGCTCGTCACGCTCGGCGAGTTCTTCCTGGCCAACCAGCAGCTCACTCTGCCGCAGACCATCGGTGTCGCGCTGGTCGCGGGCGGCATCATGGGCCTTTCTCTCGGAAGGGGCAGGGCCGCCACGACATCGATACTCTATGCGCTGGCAACGGGAGCGATCATCGCCGCCTATGCGACGGTCGATGCGCTCGGCGTTCGGGCGGCGGGAAACGCCGGTGCCTATACCGCATGGGTGCTGGTGATCTACGGCGCGTTGCTGCCGGCGGCCTTCGTCGCCTGCCGTGGCCGGCTCACAGTCGACCTGGGTGCGCCGGAAACCTGGAAGGCGCTGGGCGGCGGCCTGTTTGCACTTCTGGCCTACGGTGTCGTGGTCGCGGCCTTCGCGCTCGGACCGGCCGGTCCGATCACCGCGATCCGCGAAACCAGCGTCGTCTTCGCGGCCTTCATCGGACGTCTGTTCCTCGGCGAGGTGCTGACGCCGCGGCGGGTCGGCGCCTGCGCCATCGTCGCGCTCGGCGCCATCTGCCTCGGCTATCAGCCGTGACGGAAATGCGCATCGCGCAGTTTCTCGATTTTCCTGATGGCGCCGACAGGTAAACCGGCTAGTCTGGACTCCCGAGAGCGGCATTACCCTCGGGAGTTTTCATGGATCTCGCGACCTCGCTTGCCTTTGCGGCCGCCTTCTTCGTGTTCGCTGCCAGCCCGGGTCCGGACAACATGACGATCGTCGCGCGCACAATCTCCAATGGCGCCGCGTCGGGCATCGCCTACGGTGCCGGCACCGTGGTCGGCATCCTCATCTTCCTGATCCTCGCCGCCTTCGGCCTGTCGATCGTCGCCGCCAAGATGGCGATCGTCATGACGGTGCTTCGCTATGGTGGAGCGGCCTATCTGGTCTGGACGGGCATCAGGCTGTGGATGGCGGCGCCCGTCATTCCCGAACTGCAGCCCATCTCAGGACGGCGAGGGCTGTTGATGATTTTTGCCACCGGCATCGCGCTCAATCTTGGCAATCCGAAAATGCCGTTGTTCTACATTGCGCTGTTGCCTAGCGTCGTCGGCGCATCGCTCGACGCAGGTCATCTCGGTGTGCTGATGATGGTGATCGTGGCCGTCGAGGTCGTGGTGATCGGCGGTCATGTCGTCCTCGCCGGTCGCGCCCGCAGCCTGTTGCGCACACCAAGGATCGTACGCCGGGTGAACCGCGCGGCGGGCGGTGTGATGATCGGCGCCGGCGTTGCCGTTGTTGCCGCGCGCTGAGCGGATTGCCCAGTCATCACGCTATTTCCTGCGCGCCGCCGCCTCGGCCTGATCGAGGATCTTGCGCAGGAATGCGGCATGGCCGCGGAACGCGCGCCGTCCGCTCGTCGTCGCCCTGACGCGCGTCTGCGGCCGGCGGCCGACGAACAGCTTTTCGATGTCGACATAACCAGCCCTGGCCAGCGTATCGAGATGCGCACCGAGATTGCCGTCGGTGACGTCCACGATGGCTTTCAGCCCGGTGAAATCCAGCGTTTGCCGCCTTTCCAGCATGCTCAGCGCCGCCATGATCCTGAGCCGAGTGCTCTGGTGGATGATTTCGTCGGCACTCATCGATTGGCTCCGGCGCAGCCAAGCCGGAGGCCGCCGACAACCATGCTGCCGCCGTGGCGGACCGTCTTGGCAATCTCGAACGGCGACAGCGCCGCTTGCTCCTGTGCGATCGACATTGAAATGCTCCAGCATGCTGTACAGAATACTCTGCCATGTAGAGTTATCTGTCAATTCACGAGCAGGCCGATCTGCGTTCGTGCTTGACAAGACGATGCACCGATCGGCTGTCGCATTGCAGTATAGATCGTCCGCCTGCACGAGATGATCGCACCGATGAGGCAGCGGTCATGATATCGGCGACCGACGATCGACACGCAAAGCTGCTCGCTGATCTTCGGAGCTTCACGAGAGGAGCGCTTCCGCGGAGTGTGGAGAATGTCGGCGACACATTCTAGCCAATGGTCGAAGATCAGAAGTGAATTTCTGCGACGATCAGCACGATCATGTGCCGATCGTAACCGAAATTTAAGCTGCGAAAATCAGTCTATTGCTTCGCTGGCTAGCAAGCCGCGAGTCAGATATGCATGAGCGCGCCGGGTCATTACGGCCGTCGGCACAAAGGAAGGGGCATCGCATGGCTAAGCAGTCATCCAAAGCGCCGGCGTCCAAGGC
>NZ_RZRR01000178.1:0-7758 GCF_003998555.1 Mesorhizobium sp. M7A.F.Ca.CA.002.09.1.1
ATGCCAGCGCGCTCAGGCTGCGCATTCCCGACCAGCCGACGCCACCGCTCTATTCGGTCAGCCGCGGCACCAAGGTGCGTGTCTTCGTCGCCCTGCCGGTCGCTGTCGACGGCCAGGTCGCCGGCGTCGTCTATGTGTCGCGGACGCCCAACAACATCATCAAGCATCTCTATGGCGAACGCGGCAAGGTGACGTTGGCGGCGATCGCCATTCTCGGCGGCACGCTGCTCATCGGTCTCATCTTCCTGCGCACCGTCAGCCGGCCGATCTATGCGCTGATCGACCGCACCGAGCGCATCGCCGCCGGCGACCGCACGGCGATCCGGCCGCTCGACCACCACGGCACGCGAGAGATGGCGGAGCTGTCCGCAGCCTTCCTCGACATGGCCGAGAAGCTTCAGGCACGGTCGGACTCGGTCCAGACTTTCGCCACACATGTCTCGCATGAGCTCAAATCGCCGCTGACGGCGATCCAGGGCGCGGCCGAATTGCTGCGCGATTCCGGTGGCGCGATGGACGATGCGGAGCGGCGGCGTTTCTCCAACAATATCGTCACCGATGCGGGGCGGCTCAATCTGCTGGTGCGGCGCCTGCTCGACCTGGCGCGCGCCGAAAACCTGGCGCCGAGCGGCGAAAGCACATCGCTCGGTGCGGCACTGTCGCTGCTGCCCGTCGATAGCAGGCTCACGGTTAGCATCGGGGCCGGCGGCGACATCAGATTGCGCATATCGGCCGAGAACGCGGCTATCGTGCTGGCCAATCTCATCGACAATTCGGCCAGGCATGGCGCGACGCAGGTTTCTGTCTCCGCTACGAGCGCCGGCGGCAAGGCGAGCATCCTGGTCAGCGACGACGGTGCCGGCATTTCGCCGAGCAACCGGGCGCGCATTTTCGAGCCGTTCTTCACCACGCGGCGCGAACAGGGCGGCACCGGCATGGGGCTTGGCATCGTGCTGGCCCTCCTGAAAGCGCATGATGGTATGATCGCGCTGGTTGACAGCGAGCGCGGCACGCGCTTCGAGGTCATTCTGCCGGTGGCGTGAAGGACACTATCGGCCGGATCGGAGAGAACATGCGCTACGACATCGTCATCATCGGCGGAGCCATCGTCGGCTCCTCGGTCGCCTATTACCTGCGTGAGCAAGGGTTTTCCGGCACGATCGCGCTGGTCGAGCGTGATCCGCAATTCGCGCATGCGGCAACGACGCTGTCCATGGCCTCGATCCGCCAGCAATTCTCGATCCCGGAAAACATCCGCCTGTCGCAGTTCACGCTGAAGCTGTTCCGGCGGCTGAAGGAAGAGTTCGGGGATGACGCCGATATCGGCTTTCGCGAGGGCGGCTACCTCATCCTTGCCGGCGAGGACGGCTTGCCGATCCTGAGGAGCAATCACCAGGCGCAGATGGCCGAGGGCGCCGACATTGTGCTGGAGGACGCGGATCAGCTGGTGCGCCGGTTCCCATGGCTGTCGACCGAGGGCATTTCAGCCGGCGCCTATGGCCGCACCGGCGAAGGCTGGTTCGACGCGCATGCGATGCTGACGCTGTTCCGCAAGGCGCTGCGGCAGAAGAAAGTCGATTTCATCGCCGCAGATGTCACCGGCATCGCGCGCGATGGCAACCGCGTCACGGGAGTGAGCCTGGGCAATGGCGAGACGCTGGAGGCTGGCATCGTCGTCAACGCCGCCGGCCCTAACGCCGGCAAGGTGGCTGCCATGGCCGGGCTCGAGCTGCCGGTCGAGCCGCGCAAGCGCAATGTCTTCGTCTTCGAGGCGCGCGAGAAATATGCCGACATGCCGCTGCTGGTCGATCCCTCCGGCATCTATGTCCGTCCGGAAGGCTCGGTCTACCTCACCGGCGGCGCCGAACCGGAGGAAGGCGACTGCGCACCCGATCCCGGCGACTTCGAGGTAAACTGGCCACTGTTCGAAGAGGTGATCTGGCCGGTGCTGGCGACCCGTATTCCCGCCTTCGAGGCGATCAAGCCGACCCGTGCCTGGGCCGGCCACTACGACTACAACACGCTCGACCAGAACGCGGTGATCGGTCCGCATCCCGACGTCGGCAATTTCCTATTCGCCAACGGCTTTTCCGGCCACGGCCTGCAGCAGGCGCCAGCAGTGGGCAAAGCGCTGGCCGAGCTGATCGTGCATGGCGGTTATCGCACGGTGGATTGCTCGGCGTTCGGGTATGAGCGGGTGGCGGAGGGAAGGGCGTTCCGGGAATTGAATGTGATTTGAGCGGGCGAAGGGAAGGTCCTTTTTGACGCTGGCGCGAAGGATCGCCACGGTTGCGGAAGAGTATTTCGAGCGAGCCTCAGCCCTTGCGGTCGAACCAGAAGGCGTCGGCCATGCGCTTCATGCCGATACGTTCGTAGAAGCCGACGGCATCGGGCATGGAGATCAGGCTGATGGCGACCGATGGTCCAAGCTGCCGGCGCGCCTCGTCCATCAGGCCCTTGCCGATGCCGAGCCCCTGTGCCGATCGGGAAACGGCGAGTTCGGAGATGTAGCAGACCCAGGAGAAGTCGGTGATCGCCCTGATGACGCCGATCAGCGGCTTGCCCTGAATATCAAGGCGCGCGGTCAGCACCAGATTGGCGCCCGACAGCATCGCCCGCAGCCGCGCTTCATCATCGATCGGCCGTGTCTCGCCGAGGCCGGATTCGACCAGCACGCGACGGAATTCGGCGATGTCGAGCGCGGGTTCTCTTTCGTAGAGGACGTGTGCGTTTTCTGCCATGGCCGCCAGATTGCACCATCGGGCTGGCTTGTGCCACCATGCACGAACAGTTGCCTTTTATTTGCCGCCGGCTTTGTGTAAACCGGGCCTCAGCAAATTCCCCCGCAACGAAAACACGGGCAAAAACCATGGAAAAATTCACCAAGCTCACCGGCGTCGCCGCTCCGATGCCGATCGTCAATGTCGACACCGACATGATCATCCCGAAGGATTATCTCAAGACGATCAAGCGCACCGGGCTCGGCACCGGCCTGTTCGCCGAAATGCGCTACAAGGACGACGGTTCGGAAAACCCGGATTTCGTGCTCAACAAGCCGGCCTACCGCAAGGCGCAGATCCTGGTCGCCGGCGACAATTTCGGCTGCGGCTCCAGCCGAGAGCATGCGCCGTGGGCGCTGCTCGACTTCGGTATTCGCTGCGTCATCTCGACCTCGTTCGCCGACATTTTCTACAACAACTGCTTCAAGAACGGCATCCTGCCGATCACCGTCAGCCCCGAGGATCTCGAGAAGCTGATGGACGACGCCTCGCGCGGCTCCAATGCCACGGTGTCGGTAGACCTCGAAGCCAAGGAAATCCGTGGGCCGGATGGCGGCGTGGTCAAATTCGACCTCGACGACTTCAAGCGGCACTGCCTGCTCAACGGGCTCGACGATATCGGCCTGACCATGGAGAAAGCCGGCGCCATCGCTTCGTTCGAGAAGCGCAACGCCGAACAGCGCCCCTGGGCCTGAGCGGCGCGCTCCGGACGGGTGGATCTGGCCTTTCGGGCCGGTTCGCGGCGACTGAGTGGAGGGACAGTCATGACACGTTCGCTTCTTGCCGGCCTTTGCGGGCTGGCCTTGTTGCTGGGGCAAATCGCCAGCGCGTCTGCGCAGACCCAGACGCCCGCCACACAGCCGGCCCCGGCGACGGAGCAGCCGTCCGCCGATCAGGGGACGAACGCCGCCGATGCTTCCGATGACGACAAGCAGGCCCCGGTGCCATTCGAAGGCGGCACGCTGACCATCACCCAGAAGGAACAGTATGGCGAGAAGGTGCTTGCCTATGACGGCAAGCAGCTGGCCAGCAATTACGATGTCTTCTTCGACAAAATAGTCGAGGTCGGCGGCGTCAAGGTGGCGCTGTTCGATGTCGGCGACGGCGGCAACCAATGCGGGCCGGCGACGGTGATCGTCTGGAAGCCGGAAGGCGGCACGATCCAGAGCACCACTGTCGAGCAGGACCAGTGCGGCGCCCCGCCCTCGGCGGTGTCCGACAACGCCATCTATTTCGTGCCCTACCTGTTGCCGGGGGATGAGAAACCGGCTTTGCAATGGTCGCCGACCGACGGGCTGACGATTTCGGGCAATCTGACCTACATGCCGGAACCCGGCACGGACTGGAAGGACATCGATCCGGAAAAGTACCAGAACATCATCGACGCCTTCCACAATGAGGCCGTCTACAAGGAAGCGGAAAAGCTGCTCGGCAAGGACATGGCCGACATGGCGACCAGCCTGCTGGTCGGCGGCGGCACCGAAAAGACCGCTTCGGGCGCCTTCTACGCCAGCGGCTGCGTGCCGCATGATTGCGGCGGCAATGACGGCTTCATGGCGGTCGACCCGGCCCAGCACAGGCTCTATTTTGCGCGCCGCGGCGACAATGGCCAGCCGAACGCCTGGCCTGATGTGGCGACATGGCCGGCGGATGTGAAGGCGGCGTTGGACAAGGCGCTGGGGGCGGCAAATTAAAGCTTTAGCGTTGCGCAGCACCCCCTCGCTTTCGTCATCCTATGGTCTGCGCCGCGTCGCTACGCTCCTTGCTCCGCCATAGGATGACGACGGAAGGGATGCTTCAACCAATCTCGGAGGTTCGCGCTTCGCTTCCGGGATAACAGTTTGCCTGGCTTGGCCCACGACCCGCGCCGTTCCGCCTGCTAATGCTGGCCGACAACCCAAGCAAGGCCCCTCATATGCGCAAACTCATCTCCACCGGTTCGCCGTTCGAAAAGACCGCCGGCTATTCGCGCGCCGTGGTGCAGGGCGACTGGTGTTTTGTGTCCGGCACCACCGGCTACGACTATGCGACGATGACGATGCCGGAGACGGTGGAGGCGCAGACGCGCAATTGCCTGGCGACGATCGGCAAGGCGCTGAAGGACGGCGGCTTCGAGATGGCTGACGTGGTGCGGGCGCATTACTACATCACCGACCAGGCCTTCGTGGATGTAGTCTTCCCGATCCTCGGCGAGACGTTCGGTGACATCAGGCCGACAGCGACGATGATCGTCTGCCAACTCAACAAACCGGAAATGAAGATCGAGATCGAGGTGACGGCGCTGCGGCGCACGGCCTGAAGGGCGACCGACGATGAAAGTCCAGCGCATTGTTGCCAATATCGAGACAGCGGATGTCGCGGCGGCGAAGCGTTTCTACCACGATGTGCTCGGCCTCGACGTGCTGATGGATCTCGGCTGGATCGCAACCTACGGCTCGCAAGCAAAGATGGATGTCCAGGTCAGCTTCATGGCGCAAGGCGGTTCCGGCACGCCGGTGCCCGACCTCTCCATCGAGGTCGACGACGTGGATGCGGCGCTCGATGCCATGAAGGCGGCGGGCTTTGCCATCGAATACGGACCGGCCGACGAACCGTGGGGCGTGCGGCGCTTCTACGTCCGCGATCCGTTCGGTCGGCTGGTCAACATTCTCTCGCATCAGTGATGACGTATGCCGGCGGGACAGCGCCCCCCTCTGGCCTGCCGGCCATCTCCCCCTCAAGGGGGGAGATTGGATGTCGCCTCGGCGTTCGCCAATCTCCACGTCAGAAAGAAGAGGCGAAACGATAATGCTGCCAATCTCCCCCTTGAGGGGGAGATGCCCGGCAGGGCAGAGGGGGGCGCTACGGATCACCAACGAATCGGGTTATCCGTGATCGCTGCGTTCCTGCTTGCATGCAACTCGCTTGGCGTTTAGCAAGGCCGCGGTTCAAATCTTTCCAGGACGGTTTCTCCATGGCAACGAAGCATCTTTTCCTGCTCCCCGGTGACGGCATCGGTCCTGAGGCCATGGCCGAGGTCAAGAAACTGATCGCGGTCATGAACGACAGGCTCGGCAGCGGATTTGCCACCGATGAGGGGCTGGTCGGCGGCTGTGCCTATGACGCGCATGGCGCGGCGATCTCCGATGCCGACATGGAAAAGGCGATGGCGGCCGACGCGGTGCTGTTCGGCGCCGTCGGCGGTCCGAAATGGGATGCGGTGCCTTATGAAGTGCGCCCAGAAGCCGGCCTGCTGCGGCTGCGCAAGGACATGGAGCTGTTCGCCAATCTGCGCCCGGCCATCTGCTATCCGGCACTGGCAGCGTCCTCTTCGCTCAAGCAGGAGGTGGTCGAAGGTCTCGACATATTGATCGTGCGCGAGCTGACCGGCGGCGTCTATTTCGGCGAGCCCAAGCAGATCATCGACCTCGGCAACGGCCAGAAGCGCGGCATCGACACGCAGGTCTACGACACGTTCGAGATCGAGCGCATTTCGGGCGTCGCCTTCGAGCTGGCGCGGACCCGCAAGAACCATGTCACTTCGATGGAAAAGCGCAATGTGATGAAGTCGGGTGTGCTGTGGAACGAGGTCGTCACCCAGACCCACAAGGCGCGTTATGCCGACGTCAAGCTCGACCACATGCTGGCCGATGCCGGCGGCATGCAGCTGGTGCGCTGGCCAAAACAGTTCGACGTCATCGTCACCGACAATCTGTTCGGCGACATGCTGTCCGACATCGCCGCCATGCTGACCGGCTCGATCGGCATGCTGCCGTCGGCCTCGCTCGGCGCGCCTGACGCCAAGACCAAGAAGCGCAAGGCGCTGTACGAGCCGGTGCACGGTTCGGCGCCCGACATTGCCGGCAAGGGCATTGCCAACCCGATCGCCATGATCGCCTCCTTCGCCATGTGCCTGCGCTATTCCTTCGGCATGGTCGATGAAGCCGACCGCGTCGAAGGCGCGATCGCCGCCGTGCTCGACGCGGGCCTGCGGACGAAAGACATCATGTCCGATGGCATGACCGAGGTCGGTACGGTTGAGATGGGCGACGCGATCATCGCCAAATTCCTGGGCTGATACCGTGACGGTCGACGTCCGCTGGGCGACGATCGAGGACGCGACGACGCTCGCGGCCATGTTTTGCGAGATGGCGGAACATTATCGGCAACGGCCTCTCGATGCCGACCGGGCCCTGTCTGCGGCACGAAAATGGCTTGGCGAGGAAAGCCCGGCCTATCCGCATTTCGCGCTCGCCTTCATCGAGGGCGAGGTCAGCGGCCTGGCGTCGGTGGCGATCGCGCATCCCGGTATCGATCTCGAGCGGCTGCTGTTCCTCAAGGACCTGTTCGTGCGCGACAAAGCCCGCAACGCTGGTGTCGGCCGGGCGCTGATCGGCTTTCTCGCCGATCATTGCCTGCGCGAAGGCATCGGCCGCATCGACCTGACCAGCGAGGACTGGAACGAAGGCGCGCAGCGCTTCTACGACCGGCTTGGCGCAGAACGCCACGGCCAGAAGGTCTTTCTCAGGCTTTCGGGCGAGGCGCTGAAGGCGATCATCCCTAGACCCTGACGCCCGCCGGCACCGGTCCCCACTGGTTTTCGCGGGCCTGCGTCGGGATCAGCGCGAAGACCAGGATGATCAGGCTGCCGATGGTCGGGATCAGCACCACCAGATAAAGCCAGCCCGAGAGGCCGATGTCATGGATGCGGCGAACGGTCATGCCGAGGCTGGGCAGCAGTGTCGCCAGGACGAAGGTGCCGCAAAGGCCGACGGTTACCGCCGCCGATACGCTGCTGTCGAAATTGCCCATTTCGTTGTCGGCGAAAAGACCGATACCGCCGATGACAAGCAGCGAGACCACCCAGAACAGGAAATAACCCCAATATTCCTTGCGGCGGGCACGTCCGGCGAAATTGAAATAGTTCTGCGTCACGCCACGCCAGAAATAGCCCCAGAGATCGGTGGGCTCGGCCGGCCCGGAGGAACGGCCGAAATGC